>JBATYU010000320.1:0-2140 GCA_049674245.1 Bradyrhizobium sp.
GGCGGACCCCGCGGCCGCGGCGCGGTCACCGGCCAGGGCTCCGGCTTCTTCATTTCCGCCGACGGCTATGCCGTCACCAACAACCACGTGGTGGACGGCGCCGACAAGGTCGAAGTGACGACCGACGACGGCAAGACTTTCAGCGCGAAGGTGATCGGCACCGACGCGCGCACCGACCTCGCCTTGATCAAGGTCGAGAGCGGCTCCAACTTCCCGTTCGCGAAGCTTTCCGACGGCAAGCCGCGCATCGGCGACTGGGTGCTGGCGGTCGGCAATCCGTTCGGCCTCGGCGGCACCGTGACCGCCGGTATCGTCTCGGCCTCTGGCCGCGATATCGGCAACGGTCCCTATGACGATTTCATCCAGATCGACGCGCCGGTCAACAAAGGCAATTCCGGTGGTCCGGCCTTCAATACCGAAGGCGAGGTGATGGGCGTCAACACCGCGATCTATTCGCCGTCCGGCGGCAGCGTCGGTATCGCGTTCTCGATTCCCGCCGCGACCGTGAAGAACATCGTTGCCCAGCTCAAGGACAAGGGCACGGTGAGCCGCGGCTGGATCGGCGTCCAGATCCAGCCGGTCACGGTCGACATCGCCGAAAGCCTCGGCCTGAAGAAGGCGGAAGGCGCGTTGGTCGCTGAGCCGCAGGCCAATGGTCCGGCCGCCAAGGCTGGAATCGAATCCGGTGACGTCATCACCGCGGTCAATGGCGAGACGGTCAAGGATGCCCGCGAGCTCGCCCGCACCATCGGCGGCCTGGCGCCCGGCAATGCGGTGAAGCTGAACGTGCTGCACAAGGGCGAGGACAAGCTCGTCAATATCACGCTCGGCCAGTTGCCGAATACGGTGGAGGCCAAGGCGGACAAGGACGACAGCGATCGCGGCAGCGCGACCCGCGGCACCGACGTGCCGAAGCTCGGTCTCACGGTGGCGCCCGCCAACAGCGTTGCGGGCGCAGGCAAGGACGGCGTGGTTATCACCGAGGTCGATCCGAAGAGCGCGGCCGCCGAGCGTGGCTTCAAGGAAGGCGACGTCATTCTTGAGGTTGCCGGCAAGAGTGTTGCAAGCGCCGGCGACGTGCGCGACGCGATCAACGCGGCGCGCACCGACAACAAGAACAGCGTCCTGATGCGCGTGAAGAGCGGCGGATCGTCGCGCTTCGTCGCGGTGCCCTTGGCGAAGGGCTAACGTGTTACGAGATGGAGGGTGTCGCCGGCATCGATCGCCCCCGCCGACGGCTCTTTCCGGGGAGCGGGCCAAATCCCGCTCCCTCCTGGTACCTTCCGGTGGAATACGCCCCCCTCCGTCGGAAGGGTCTAAGGGCGGTGAGGTCCCCCAGCCTCACCGCCTGCTTTTTCGCTTAACCGACTGGCGTCCGCTCGTCTTGCATGACAAAGCCGGCCGCGCCATGGTGATGGAAAGCAGTGACCCTTGACTACAACCGCCCCCGATATGCGCCTGTTGATCATCGAAGACGACCGCGAGTCCGCCGACTATTTGGTGAAGGCATTTCGCGAAGTCGGTCACGTTGCCGATCTCGCCGGCGACGGCGAGGAAGGCTTGTCGCTCGCCCAAAGCGGCGACTACGACGTGCTCGTGGTCGACCGCATGCTGCCGAAACGCGACGGGCTGTCGCTGATCGGCGCGCTGCGCGAGAAGGGTAACCACACGCCGGTTCTGATTCTTTCGGCGCTCGGACAGGTGGATGATCGCATCAAGGGCCTGCGCGCGGGCGGCGACGATTATTTGCCGAAACCCTATGCTTTCGCCGAGCTGCTCGCGCGCGTCGAGGTGCTGTCGCGCCGTCATGGCGGTCCGGCCGAGGAAACCACCTATCGCGTCGGCGACCTTGAGCTCGATCGCCTTTCGCATCGGGTCGCCCGTGGCAAGGACGAGTTGACGCTGCAGCCGCGCGAGTTCCGGCTCCTGGAATATCTGATGAAGCATGCGGGGCAGGTGGTGACGCGCACCATGCTGTTGGAAAACGTCTGGGATTATCATTTCGATCCGCAGACCAACGTGATCGACGTGCATATTTCGCGGCTGCGCTCCAAGATCGACAAGGGTTTCGAGCGGCCGCTGCTCCATACCATTCGCGGCGCCGGGTATATGATCCGTGACGGCATTCGCTAATATCGTT
>JBATYU010000321.1:0-27888 GCA_049674245.1 Bradyrhizobium sp.
CGGCATCGGCGCACCCGACAACGTCAATATTTCCAACAACGCGCGCGGTGACCGCGTTGCCGTCGTCAACTGGTCGCGCGGCCCGCGCGCCGGCATCTATACCTTCAGCGCAGGGCGCTTGAGCTCGGTCGAGCGTGGGGAAGAGCCGGTGGCCCAGCCGAAGGCGGCCGCGAAACCGAAAACCAAGAAGAAGCCGGCGGCGACCTAGCGTATCCGGTATTGGCTCGCTTGCCGCGCCTGAACCGGCTCAGCCCACGGTCCAATCACGCTGTTTCATCATATTGGCTGCTGGCCTCGAGCCATGCTTCCTCGGCCCGTCGCAGCGCCTCCGCCGCGCTGGCGCGCGCCTTGCCAAGTTGGGCGGCCTGCTTCGGATCGCGCGTGAACAGATCCGGCAAGGCGAGCGCGGTATCGATTTTGGCGATAATGGCGTTGATGCGCTCGATCTCGACTTCCGCGTCTGAAATCTTCTGTTTCAGGGGGCTGCGCCTTTCGGCTTTTCCGCGCTGAGGTTTTTCGCGATCGGCGGCTGCGCGCTCGCGCGAGATGGTGCGCATGCCGCGGGCGGACAGCACCATGCGCCGGTAATCGTCGAGATCGCCGTCGTAAGCGGTGACGGCATGATCGGCGATCACCCACAACCGCTCGGCGCAGGCTTCGATCAGATAGCGGTCATGCGAGACCATGATGACCGCACCCGGAAATTCGTTGATCGCCTCTGTAAGCGCAGCCCGGCTGTCGATATCGAGGTGGTTGGTCGGCTCGTCGAGAATGATCATGTTGGGACCGAAGAAGGTCGCAAGCCCCAGGAGCAGCCGGGCCTTTTCGCCACCCGACAGGCTTTTGACCAGCGTATCGGCCGCCTTGCCTGAAAATCCGATCGCGCCGGCGCGACCGCGCACCTTGGCCTCGGGCGCACCCGGCATCAGCTTGCGGATGTGATCGTGGGTGGAAGCTTCCTCGTTCAGCTCGTCGAGCTGATGTTGTGCAAAATAGGCGATCGAGAGCTTTTCGGCGCGTGTGACCGAACCCGAGAACGGCGGCAGGCGGTTGGCAAGCAGCTTGACCAACGTCGATTTGCCGTTGCCGTTGGCCCCTAACAGCGCGATGCGGTCGTCGTTGTCGATCCGCAAGGTGACGCGGTTCAAGACCGGGCTCTTCGGGTCATAGCCGACCGAAACATTGTCGAGGGCGATAATCGGCGGCGACAGCATTTTCTCCGGCGCAGGGAAAGTGATCTCGCGCACATCCTGCCTCACCAGCGCGGCGACCGGTTTCATCCTTTCCAGCATCTTCACGCGCGACTGGGCCTGGCGTGCCTTCGAGGCCTTGGCCTTGAAGCGATCGACGAAGGCCTGCAAACGCTTGCGTTCCGCCTCTTGCCGCTTGGCCTGCTTGGCATCGAGCATTTCGCGAGCTGCGCGCTGTTCTTCGAACGACGAATAGCTACCGCGGTACAGCGTGAGCTTGCCGCGGTCCAGATGCAGGATCTGGTCCACCGAAGTGTCGAGCAAATCGCGGTCGTGGCTGATGACGATCACGGTGCGCGGATAATTCGCTAAATGATCCTCGAGCCAGAGCGTGCCTTCGAGGTCGAGATAGTTGGTCGGCTCATCCAGGAGCAGAAGATCTGGAGCCGCGAACAGGGTCGCCGCGAGCGCGACGCGCATCCGCCAGCCGCCGGAAAATTCCCAACACGGCCGCGCCTGATCCTCGGTCGAAAAACCGAGGCCGCCAAGGATCGCCGCGGCGCGAGCGGGCGCGGAATGGGCGTCGATGTCGACCAGCCGGGTCTGGATTTCCGCGATCCGGTGCGGATCGTGCGCGGTGTCGGCTTCGCGCAACAGCGCATCGCGCTCGAGATCCGCCTTCAACACCACATCGATGAGGCTTTCCGGCCCGTTGGGTGCCTCCTGCGCGAGGCTGCCCATGCGCCAGCGCGGCGGGATCGTGATGGTCCCGCTCTCTGTCGGCAGCTCGCCGCGGATCGCCTTGAACAGCGTCGATTTGCCGGTGCCGTTCCGTCCGACCAGGCCGACCCGTGCGCCGGGCATGATTTGCGCCGTGCCGTGGTCAATCAGGAGGCGTCCGGCAAGGCGGATCGATATCTCGTTGATGGAAAGCATGCGCGGTTGTCACCGCACCGGCCGCCAAACGCAACCGCTTTGTGCGCGAGAATTGCGACCACTGCGCCCGACAATTTAACGCTACTAATTTGGCAACCCGGAGCGGCTCTTGCCCTCCCGCGTCCGCAGTTCATCCAAGAGATGCTGGAGGTGGGTAGAAGGACCGAGCGACCCCGGCCGCAGGCTTTGCTGGAGCCGCTCGCCCACGGCATCGCAGATCGATCGGCTGGTCTTGCCGTCGATCGCTTCTGACTTGTCGACGATTCGGTCGTCCATGGCGAGTTCCGCTGCAATCATAGGCGAGTGGATTCCGAACCAAGTCGCCGCAGCGGAATTGGTTTCACGTCAGGCGAGCAACGTTTGCCTTCGTCGTCAAATATGCGTGAAACCGGCGGTCGGCAAAAGGAAAGCCCCGGCAGGGCCGGGGCTCCTGACCTGGCGATCAGTAGCAGCGGTTGACCAGCTGCCAGCGGGGTCCCCAGGGAGTCGGGACCAACCGCCGCACATAGCAGCCGCCATATCCGTAACCGTAGCCGGGCCCGCCGACATACACGCGCGGACCCCACCAGCCGTGGTGCCAGCCGCCGTGGTAACCATAACCCCAAGCGGAGGCGGAGGTCGGCGCCAACGCAGCCGCGCCCAGCGATGCCGCTGCGACTGCAACAAGCGAGAGTTTGCGTAACATGGTTGTCTCCTCAAGGTTCAAGCGCGGATCGCGCGCCATCGGTGAAATCTTGTGCCCGGTGGCGCCTCCGACTTAAGAGGCGTTCGGTCGATTGAAGCCTACGCTTGCCAAGCTGAACGAAACCGCGACGGCGGTTGCAGGGTGGGTTCATGATCGTGAAATTACTGTAATTCCGGGCGTTAACCTCAACTCGTGCTCTCCCGTAGATCGCCGTGATCGCTTGCCGTCTGCCGACGTCGCCGATATAAGCGCCGCAATTCTAAAAACCCCGCTATTCAAGGACGAAATCATGACGATTGAACGCACCTTCTCGATCATCAAGCCCGACGCGACCGCGCGCAATATCACCGGCGCGATCAACATGCTGATCGAGAAAGCGGGCCTTCGTATCGTCGCCCAGAAGCGCATTCGCATGACGCGCGAGCAGGCCGAAACCTTCTACGCCGTCCACAAGGCGCGCCCGTTCTTCGGCGAGCTGGTGGAATTCATGACCTCCGGCCCGGTCGTGGTTCAGGTGCTGGAAGGCGAGGGCGCCGTGCTCAAACACCGCGAAGTCATGGGCGCAACCGATCCTGTCAAGGCAGCTGAAGGCACGATCCGCAAGCTTCACGCGAAGTCGATCGGCGAAAACTCGGTGCACGGTTCGGATGCGACGGAGACCGCTGCGGTCGAGATCGCGCAGTTTTTCTCGGGCAATGAGATCGTCGGCTGATCAACAGCAACGGCCGACGCGGCCGAGGGACCGGGGGGCAAAACCTTGAATTTGCTGTTGCAGGTCATTGATCCCGCCAATATCGGCGCGTTCTTTACGCAGCTTCAGGCCGATATCCAGAGGCCGACGTTTTGGATTGCGGTCGGCAAGATCATCTGGATCAACGTGCTGTTGTCCGGCGACAACGCGCTCGTCATCGCGATGGCCTGCCGCGGCCTGCATGGCCGCCATCGTTTGTGGGGCATGGTGGTCGGCGCCGGCATCGCAGTGGTGCTGCTGATTGCGTTCACCGGCATCGTTGCCACGTTGATGTTGCTGCCCTACCTGAAGCTTATCGGCGGAATTGCGCTATTGGTCATCGCAGCCAAGCTTCTGGTGCCCGAAGACGAGGGCGACGAGATCGCCGCCGGCACCACGCTATGGCATGCCATCCGTATCGTTGTGATTGCCGACATCGTGATGAGCCTCGACAATGTGATCGCGGTGGCCGCCGCCGCCAACGGCCAGTTTTCGCTTCTGATCCTCGGCCTTGCCATCAGCATTCCCATGATCATCGCGGGAGCCGCGCTGATCATGCTGGTGCTCGACCGGTTTCCGCTGCTGATCTGGCTCGGCGCGATGCTGCTCGGATGGATCGCGGGCGACGTGATCGCTTCCGATCCGGCCGTGGAGCCCTTGCTGAAGCATCTGCTTGACGGCCAGATGGTTCTCAATGTCGACGCCAAGTCAGCGCTGTTCGGCAGCTCGCATTTCAGCCTCGGCGGCGAGCTGATGGAATCGATCGCGTCCGTGCTGGGCGCGATCATGGTGCTGGTCGCGGGATCGGTCTGGCGGAAGCGTTCGTTGAGCACCGCCGAGCCTGCCGCGCGAGCTGGCGTCGAGGCGGTACAGCCGGTCGAGCCTAGGTAGCGATCCGCCCCGCTAGCGCCGCACGATCGAACCGGAGCGGCCTACCAGCCGCGCGAGTTGCCTGAAGCGGCTGCCGACGCGATCGGCGACGATATCGACCATCTTGTGTTCGAACACCAGCATCAGCTTGCGGCCGTGGCTTCGAAAATGCGTCGCGGGCAACACGCCCGGCCGTGCCGCCGAAATCAGATGCGCGACCCGGAATGCGGCGCCGAGCACGCGGGCGCGCTCGAGTTGGGCCGGCGTCACCAGCTCCTGCATCACCACCGGCGGTTCGTTCTGTTCGCTCAAGCCGGCATAACGGAAGAACACCGACAGTCCGACGAAAGCCCGGCCCTGATGGCTGATCGAGCCGAAATTGCCGTTGACGATAAGGCTGAGCGTCTGCTCGCCGCGATGGTCGGGATGGACCCGCCAGCCGATGTCGGACAACAGGCAGGCGGCATGACGCAAGCGGCGGTCCTCGTCGTTCTCGCGCAACCTCACAACCCGAACCAGCCGATCGGTCCATCCGATCAATTCCTGGGCGTGGCGGGCGGATCGGGACAATAGCTCGTTCAGCGCCTGCGCGCCGCACAGGAGCCCGTCCATCGCGCGCTCGGCCTCCGGCAACATCGAATAGAGCAGGCCTTCGCGCACGCCGAAGGTCGAAAACACGATGGTCTTCGGTTGGGCGACCCGGATGATGTATTCGAGAACCAGCGCCGCATAGGTCAGTAGCGGCCGCCGCGCATCGGAGACGGCTTCGATGTTGGCGAGCATATTGGCCGCCGCAAGCCGCCGCACCCGCCGCGCGAAATCGAGCGCGTAGGCTGCCGGTACTGAATAGCCGTGCATCACGCCCAGTGGATAGCCGCTTTGGATGATGTGGATACGCGCCAGTGCACGCCAGGTGCCTCCGACCGCATAAAAGGTGCGACCGCGGCCAGCCTTAAGCCGGGTCAAATCGGACAGTTCGCTCCTGACGATACGCTCGGCGCGCTTGAGTGACTTGTGCGACAAGTCCTGCAAGGCGAGGGTGCCGAGCGGAAGCGTGACACCTCCGCGGACGCTGTTGCCGCGCACGTCGATCAGCTCGAGCGAGCCGCCGCCGAGATCGCCAACGATGCCGTCGGGCTTGTGAATGCCCGAGATAACGCCGAGCGCCGATAATTTGGCTTCGCGCGGTCCCGACAGGATTTCGATTTTTACGCCGCAGATGCGTTCCGCCTTGGCGATGAAGTCAGGACCGTTGGTCGCGTCGCGGCAGGCGGCGGTGGCGATCGCATGGACGCGGCCCACCTTCTGCACCTTGCACAGCGCGCGAAACCGCTTGAGCGAGGTCAAGGCCTTGGCGACGGCGTCCGGCGCCAACAGGCCGGTGCTCTGAACCTCGCGGCCGAGACCGCACAGCGTCTTCTCGTTGAAGACCGAGACGAGGCTTCGCGACATCGATTCGTAGACCACAAGACGAACCGAGTTCGAGCCGATGTCGATGACCGCGACGCTGGAAGCGCGCTTGCGCGGTCGCTTCACCGGAAAAGTTCCTTATGTGGGGTGATGACGTTCGGTACGGCGCGTGAGACGGCGCGGCGAAGATTCCTTGAGCGACTTTCCACGGCCAGAGAGACTCGGATTCGTCATGAAGTAATTGTGCAGGTTGAAAGGCTCGTCGCCCTTCGCGGCCTTCATACGCGTTGACGACCCGTCCGGCAACAACTGCCAGCTCTGCTCATTGTCCTTCAGGTTAGCGACCATGATTTGTTCGAGAACCTGCTGATGTACCGTGGGATTCTGCAGCGGACAGAGCACCTCGACGCGCCGGTCGAGGTTGCGCGGCATCATGTCGGCAGACGAGATATACACAGCTGCTTTGTTGCTCGGCAGGCCTTGTCCCATGCCGAAGCAGTAGATTCGGCCGTGTTCGAGGAATCGGCCGATCACCGATTTGACGCGGATATTTTCCGATAGTCCAGGCAGGCCCGGACGCAGGCAGCAGATGCCGCGTACCACCAGTTCGATCGCCACGCCGGCCTGGGACGCTTCATACAGCGCGTCGATGATGTCGGGGTCGACCAGCGAGTTCATCTTCATCCAGATCGCGCCGGGCCTGCCAAGGCGGGCGTGGCTGGTCTCGCCGTGGATATGCTCGAGCATGCGCTTGCGCAGCGTCAGCGGCGATACCGCCATCTTCTCCAGATCGCTCGGCGCAGCGTAACCGGTGATGTAGTTGAACACCCGCGCCGTGTCCCGTCCGATGGTCGGATCGGAGGTGAAGTAGGACAGGTCGGTGTAGATGCGCGCGGTCACCGGATGATAGTTGCCGGTGCCGGTGTGGACGTAGGTCGCGAGGTTGCCGCCCTCGCGGCGCACCACCATCGACAATTTGGCGTGGGTCTTCAGTTCGAGGAATCCATAGACGACCTGCACGCCGGCGCGTTCGAGGTCGCGCGCCCAGCGGATGTTGGCCTCCTCGTCGAAGCGCGCCTTGAGTTCGATCAGCGCGGTCACCGACTTTCCGGCTTCGGCGGCTTCCGCCAGCGCCCGCACGATCGGTGAGTTGTTGGAGGTGCGGTAGAGCGTCTGCTTGATGGCCACGACATCGGGGTCGCGCGCCGCCTGCTGCAGGAACTGGACCACGACGTCAAAGGATTCATAGGGATGATGGACGATCAGGTCCTTCTGCCGGATCGCCGCGAAAATATCGCCGCCATGGTCGCGCACGCGCTCGGGGTGACGCGGGACGTACGGCGCGAATTCGAGATCGGCCCGGTCAAGCCGGGTCAATTGCGACAGCTCGTTCATGGCCAAGACGCCATCGACCAGTAAAACCTCGTCGTCCGCGGTCGAAAGCGCCTGCTGCACGAAGGTCCGCAGTTCTTCCGGCATCTTGGCGTCGATTTCGAGCCGGATCACCGATCCGCGCCGCCGCCGTTTCAGCGCGGTCTCGAACAGCCGCACCAGGTCTTCCGCCTCTTCCTCGATTTCGAGTTCGGAGTCGCGGATGATGCGGAAGGCGCCCTGGCCGTTGACGGTGTAACCCGGAAACAGCCGGCCGATGAACAACCCGGTGGCCTGCTCGAGCGTGATCAACCGCACCACGCCATCCTTGCCGGCGGGAATGCGGATGAAACGGTCGATCTTGCCGGGCATGCGGATCAGCGCATTCATCGGCTTGCCGTCGGACGTACGCGTCAAGTGCAGCGCGATGGTGAAACCAAGGCTCGGGATGAACGGGAAGGGATGCGCCGGGTCGATCGCAAGCGGTGTCAGCAGCGGGAAGATGTTGTGGAGGAAATGATCCTCGATCCACGCCCGCTCGGTCTTGGTGACATCGCGTCCATCGACCAGGACGATGCCGAACTCGGCCAGAATGCCGCGCAGGTCGCGCCAGATGGCTTGCTGGTCGGATGCGAGTTGCGAGACGGTTTCATTGACGAGGACAAGCTGCTCCGCCGGGCTGCGGCCGTCAGGACTGCGCTCGGCGATCCCTTCGCGTACCTGCGCCTTGATGCCGGCGACGCGAACCATGAAAAATTCATCAAGGTTATTGGCCGAAATCGACAGGAAGCGAACCCGCTCAAGCGCGGGATGGCCGGGATTGACTGATTCCTCCAGCACCCGCCGATTGAAATGGAGCCAGGACAGTTCGCGATTAATGAAACGCTCGGGGCTCGCGGCAATCGAAGGAAGAGCCTCGGTATCCAATTCTTTTTCTTTGCTTTCAATAGCTTGTGCGAGTTCCATAAAGTTTCTATCCAACTGGGTGCGCGAGGGCAGCACCATCTAGCAGCACCATCTAACAGATGCCGCGCAAAGCATCGGTTACCGGGATAACGCTTTCATGACATTGATGTTCGTAGCGCCTGCGCCGTCAAGCCGGGGGGAGGTGGGCTGGCATCAATTCTTCCGCAGTAATTCGGCGGCCAGAGCCCGGGTAACGGGCCGGCCGAGCCGCAGCGCCTCGCTGTCGAGATGCTCCACGGTTTGGCGCGCGGCCGCATAAGACCGCTCAATCCTGGTTGCGAGATAGCTCACCACGGCCTCGTCGACGGTCAATTGGCGGTCGGCGCAGAATTTGACGATCAGCGCGCGGAATAACTGATCGTCCGGCGGCAACAGCGACACTACCGGCACGGCGCGCAGACGCGACCTGAGATCGCGCAGCTCGATCTGAAGAGCAGTGGGCGGAACGCGGGCGGTGATCAGAACATAGGCCCCGTCCTCGCGCGCGAGATTAATCAGGTGAAACAGCGCGCGCTCATCGACCGCGGCCGGCTTCAAGTCCTCCACGACCAGTGCGCCGGTGGCCAATGCGCCGGGTACCGAGGCAGGGTCAAGCGCATGGGCGGTGGTCGAACGGGCGCCCGCCTGCTCGGCCCAGATGGCGGCGAGATGGCTCTTTCCCGAGCCTTCCGGTCCCACCAGCAGCATGATCCGGTTCGGCCATTCCGGCCAAGCATCGACCAGCGCGATGCCGGCAGCATTGGCCGGCCCTTCGAGGAAATTGTCACGCGTCAGGCTTTCCGCATGCGGTAGCGCAAATGCCAACTGACGAGGTTGTACGCAGCCTGCCACGCAAGACTCCATGCCGGGGAGAGCCGGCGATCTATAGCGTTTTCAAGCGAAGTAGACACCGGTTCGCGTGAAGAAAGCGCATCAAACGTGCGCGTCAAAACAAACGCTCTACTTCGCTTCGATCGTACTCATGTGCCGCACCCATTCCACGAGGTAAAGCGACACGGACGCCAGGGAAAAGACGGCGACAAATCCCATCAGGATCAGATCATAGGGCCTTGGTTTGAAACCGAAGCCAAGGGCTGCGAGCACCAGCGCCGCGAAAGCGACCTGGGCCACGGTGTTGAGCTTCGACACCATCAACGGTTTCATCGGAATCGGCCTGCCGAACAGCCACGATACGATCACGGCGGCAACGATCATGATGTCGCGCGAGACCACGAGGATGACGATCCAGCGCGGTATCGCGCCCCAGATGCCAAGCGCCACGTAGATCGAGACCAAGAGCGCCTTGTCCGCCAAGGGATCGAGCAGAGCGCCCAGTTCGCTGGTCATATTGAAGCGCTTGGCAAGGAAGCCGTCGACCGCGTCGCTGACGCCGGCGATGATGAAGATCGCAAATGCGATCTCCATTTCGCTTGACGCAATCGCCCAGACGATGATCGGGACCAGCAGGATGCGGCCCAGCGTAATGATGTTTGGAATGCTCACTAGTCGCTTCCCGGCGCAAAAGACCCGGCTCATTCAATGGCCGAACCGGCGCTTATCTACATAGTATATGGGGCTATCGCTTGCGAGCCATTGCGCGGAAGCGGATTCCGACGTAACCAGCCGCTAATATTAGCGGAATTTGGCATGGCCGAGCGCAAAAACGGGCTCACTTACGCGGATTCGGGTGTCGATATCGATGCGGGCAATCGGCTGGTCGAGCTGATCAAGCCGATGGTGCGTGCGACCGCCCGTGCCGGCGCTGACGCCGAGATTGGTGGCTTTGGCGGGCTGTTCGACCTCAAGGCCGCGGGCTTCAAGGATCCGGTTCTGGTCGCCGCCACCGATGGCGTCGGCACCAAGGTGAAGATCGCGATCGAGACCGGCCTGCATGGCGGCATCGGCATCGACCTGGTCGCGATGTCGGTCAACGACCTCGTCGTGCAGGGCGCCGAGCCGTTGTTCTTCCTGGACTACTTTGCCTGCGGAAAGCTCGACCCCGAGGCCACCGCCGCGATCGTTGCCGGCGTCGCCGAGGGCTGCCGCGAATCCGGCTGCGCGCTGATCGGCGGTGAGACCGCGGAAATGCCCGGCCTCTACAAGGACGGCGATTACGATCTCGCCGGTTTTGCGGTTGGCGCCGCCGAGCGCGGCACGCTGTTGCCGCGGCCCGATATCGCCGCAGGCGATGCGGTGATCGGGCTTGCGTCGTCCGGCGTTCACTCCAACGGCTTTTCGCTGGTACGCAAGATCGTCGAGCGATCGGGTCTTGCGTTCGAGGCGCCGGCACCGTTTTCGCCGGTCATGACACTCGGTGGCGCGCTGCTGGCGCCGACGCGGCTTTATGTGAAATCGTGCCTCCGCGCGATCCGCGAAACCGCCGCGGTCAAGGGCCTTGCCCACATCACCGGTGGCGGCTTCACCGACAATATTCCGCGCGCGCTGCCAAAGCACCTCGGCGTCGGCATCGACCTCGCGCGCCTACCGGTGCTGCCGGTGTTCAAATGGTTGGCGGAGCAGGGCGGCATCGCCGAACTCGAATTGTTGCGCGCCTTCAATTGCGGCATCGGCATGGTTGCGATCGTGCAGCCCGACGCGGTCGAACGGGTCGCCGGCATTTTCAAGGACAGCGGCGAAAGCGTCACGCTGCTGGGTGAAGTTGTCGAGGCCTCGAACGAACATCGCGTGATCTATGACGGTCACCTCGATCTAGCGCGGTGAAGCGATGAAACGCCGGGTCGCCATCCTGATCTCCGGACGTGGTTCGAATATGGTCGCGCTGATCCAGGCGGCCAGCCTTGCGGATTTTCCCGCCGAAATCGTGCTCGTGATTTCAAATCGTGCCGATGCGCTTGGTCTTGCGAAGGCCAAGGCCAGCGGTATTCCGACTCTCGTCATCGAAAGCAAGCCGTTCGGCGGCGATCGCGCGGGGTTCGAGGCGGTTTTGCAGTCGACACTTGATGGGCACGGCATCGAGCTGATCTGCCTCGGCGGGTTTATGCGTCTGTTCACGGCCGAATTCGCCAAGCGCTGGTATGGGCGGATGCTCAACATCCATCCTTCCTTGCTGCCCTCGTTTCCCGGCCTCGACCCGCATGGCCAGGCGCTGCGCGCGGGCGTGAAAATCTCCGGGGCAACCGTCCATTTCGTCATCCCGGAAACCGACGCCGGTCCGGTCGTGATGCAGGGCGCGGTCCCGGTGAGCGATCGCGATACGCGTGAGACTCTGTCGGAGCGGATCCTCGAAGTCGAACATCGCATCTATCCCGATGCGCTGCGGCTCCTCGCCGGCGGCAAGATCCGGCTCGAGGGCGAGATCTGCAAAATCGAGCAAACCACCGGTTCGGGGAATTTTCTGATCTCGCCCGCCGTGACTTGATGGGTCGGCGCAGTGAAAACAAAACCCCGGCAACGGGGTGCAATCATAAATTGCGCGTTAGCAAGATTTTGGCCGGGCCGCCGAAATCGATCGAGCATCAGATCGCACAAGCCGATCTGTGGCACTGGAACCACAATGCAGCGCAATGCCCTCGACGCCGGCCGGGAGCGATTGACCCTTCGGGACAACTGGGGGCAAATCCGAACAGATTTTGTGCATTTGTCGAACCGGCGCCTGTTTTGGGAATAGCATTGATGTGCGGCTCATCGCGGCCTTCGCGGACAACGGAGACCGGAGTTGGCCGCTGGCTTGCGACGGCGGTCGCGATTGCGTTGGTGCTCGGTCTGACGATGGCGGCAATACCCGCCGCTCACGCCCAGACCCCATCGCCGACGCCAACCCCAACACCAACGCCGTCGCCCACCCCGATTCCGACACCGACGATGATCAACTCCGATGTGTCGTCGGCAGCAACGGTGGCGAATCTCGGCAGCAGTTTCCTGGAGCGGCTCGGAAACCAGGCGAGTGGCGGATTCAACCGTATCTCTCGGTCCAACCCGGGAGGCGGCGGCGCCTCGGAAACCGCGGAGGGCCCGCGGTATCGCGCCTGGGGTGAGGCCTATGGCATCTCGGCCACGACCGGCCCACTAGGTTTCTTTGTCGGCGATCACCGTCAGACCTGGGGCGGCGTTGCGGGCGTCGGCGCGCGCGTCGCGCCCGGCGTCAATGTCGGTTTCTCCGTCGACCAGAGCCGTACCTCGATCGACGTGCCGCTGGCGTTTCAATCGGCGGCCCTCGACCTCACGCAGCTCGGCTTCAACGCTTCCGTCGACAAAGGGCCCTGGACCTGGGCGGTCGCGCTGGTCCATGGTTTCGGCAGGGTCAATTCGAACAGGGACACCGGCCAGGGGCTCGCCACCGCGGGCTACAACGCCCAAATCGACGGCGCGCTGACCGAGCTCAGCTACTATTGGAACATCGATCAAAGCCGCATCGTGCCGAAGGCCGCGCTCGAGTATGTGCGCGCCTCGACCGGATCATTCCAGGAAGTCGGCGGCCTCGATCCCGTGATGGCGAGCGGTGCGACCGTGGAGCGCTCGCGTGTGCTAATCGGCGCCGAGGTCGGGCACTACTGGATTTTCGACCGGAAGATTCTCGACCTGTCGGCCTACGGCAAATTCGTCGACAATTTCGCGCAGAATTTCGGTTCGATCCTCGTCAGCCTGGGCCCGCAGAGCATTGCGGTGCAGGGCATCGGCGAAAGCCAGCTCGGCGCCGACGCCGGCGCGTCGGCCTCGCTCAGCCTGAGCAACACGGCGCGCCTCTATCTCAGCTATGACGGCAAATTCCGGTCCGCGCTGCAGTCCCACCAGGGGACGGTTGGGTTCGAGTTGAAGTGGTAGCGGGGCGAACCAGCGACGCGCCCCCGCGCGCATAAATCAGAGCAGTTCCTTCGCACCACCAAACGGGTTAGCGGCAATATATCCCTCCAATCCGAAATTCGCTCTCTGTCCGGCCATCAGAGGTATGAGATCGTTTGGATGAATAAATTCATCCCTGAAACAAGGGTTGGCCCTAGGATCGAATATCTTTTTAAGCCAATCGATGACGATCTTGTGTCGATCTGAACTACGAAACTCTTTATGATAGGTAAGCCAGAGCTCGGCATGATGACTAAAGCCCACATCGACTGCGACCAGTGGCGCACCTAAGGCAATGGACGAAGTTGGCAGGAAACCCACACCCGCTCCCCTTTCTACCGCATACAGAACGCCAATGCTGGAGTTTGTCTTTATTCCGACAACGCCTTCCAGCGAGGTCAGCCCGAAAATTCGCGCATAAGCGGTATCGTCTACCTGCGGAGCGTTTTGCTTAATGATTCGGTGATTTTTGAGTTCTGACAGGGATGCAGGAACTCCGTAGAGCTGCTTGTATCCTTCGGATACGAAGGGATAAATGTGAAGCCTTCCGAGCTTCGATACGATAAGATCGGGATTTGTCGGCGGTTCGAGCTGAATGGCGATATCCGATTCCAATCGCGCGACGTCGGCTTGTTCCATCGCGCAGCGGAGGTCGACCGTGATCTTGCGGTAGGTCTTCTGGAAGTCGATCAGCCTCGGAAGAATCCAGAAATTGCCGGGTCCCTCGGTCACGGCGACACGTACGGTGCCGGCGGGATCGTTGGCTGACTGGCACGCGCGCCGAAATACATTGAAGGCGTGACGTTCCATTTCGGTCACGTCCGCGGTCATCGCGAGCCCTTCTTCGCTCAGCGTCAACCCGCTCTGATCGCGCAGAAACAACTTGCAGCCGATCCGTTCTTCGAGGCGGTCGATCCTTCGCATTAAGGTTGTACTGGTAAGTCCGAGCACGTCAGCGGCGTTTCGAAAGCTCCTGTGGCGTGCACAAGCCAGAAACGATTTAAGGTCGTCCCAGGACGCATCCAGAACCTCGTCAGGCCGGTGCTGCGTCACCGCAGCACCCCGATGCAATAGTTGCTGCATACTCCAAATCCTCGCCCGTTATGATACTGGCCGGGTAGGGGTAACGATAGATGCGCAACCAGCTTATGGAAAGGGCCTCTTTTGCGACGAGGCACGATTTCGATTCACTGCCGACCAGTTCGGACGTTGAGGTGCGCCCCGCACGGTATTCTGAACTTTCTATGCTGGTGGATATGGCCCATCGGCTGGTTCCCGGAGTTCAGATAACAGCGCCGATCCTTGGCAGATACTTTGCGTTCGATCCTGAATGCATCTTGACATTAAGCCGACGGGAAAGATTGCTGGGAGCGATAGCGTTTCTTTACCTTAATGAGCGCGGACACGACGCTCTCATTCTGGATGAGATTTCTTTGACACACCCGGACATCGGGTTGCTTGCCCGGAGCGGTGAGGAGGTGTCTGCCATCTACCTTTGGGCACTGGCGGCAACCGGTCGCGGTATCGGAGGATCCGGCAAGGTCGCGGCTCACTTGAGAACGCCGCGTTATGTCAACGCCGATTGCTTCGCCCAGCCATCGACAAAGGCGGGACGCCATTGGCTGATCTCGGCGTGCTTCACGCAGATCCCGAGCTTCCAGCGCGACCTCTGGTGTTACCAGCGGCCATGGAACCGCGTCCCGCCGAAATTGCCGGCATCGAATGTCTCAGCAAGGAGCTCAACAGATGCACGGCACTAGACCCCCACCGTCAGCCACTCCGAACCCGCGCGCGATATCGGTCCGTATCGCGCGCGATCCCAATGATCTGATGCTGGTCACCGTCATCCGTTCCGCCGTTTACCTCGCCGAGCAGGATTGCCCGATCGAGGAGGAGTTCGATGGCAACGATCTGGTCGCGGCGCATTTCATCGGGTTCGTGGGGAAGGAGCCGGCGGGTTGCCTTCGCGTAAGGTTTTTCGGCGAATTCGCCAAGATCGAGCGTCTTGCGGTTCGACACCAGTTCCGACGTTCGCGCGTGTCGTTCAAGTTGGTTCAGGCCAGCGTCGAATACGTCAAGCGCAAGGGATTTCGGAAAATCTACGGTCATGCGCAGGATCGTCTGGTGGATTTCTGGGCGCATTTCGGCGCCAGGCCGCTCGGTCACAACCGCAAGATCACGTTCTCCGATTTCTCCTACACCGAGATGGTCCTCGACCTCGAGCCTAGTCCCGATGCCATCACGCTCGATAGCGACCCTTACGTGATCATCAGGCCGGAGGGCGACTGGGACCGGCCCGGCGTCCTCGACATCTCGGCGGCTCGCCCCGTGACCTCTCCTCTTCGCGCGGCGGCGTTGCCCGAACCATGAAGGCGAACCGAAAAAATGATTGCTTCCATCCATGACGATCCGCCGATCCTGATCTGCGCCGATCTGCAGACCGAATACCTCACCGAAGGCCGCAGCCACGTCATATCGGACGCCGAGGCGATTACGACGCGCAGTCTCGAATTGATGACGCTGTGGCGCAGCAACCTCTGGCCGCTGATGCACCTGAAACGGATCGCGCAGGCCGCGTGGTTCAACCCGGCCTCGAACCTGACGGACTGGATCGCCGAGCTGAAGCCGCGGCCGGGGGAGCTTACCTTCGAGCATCCGCTGCCGTCCGCCTATAGTTCGACGCGGTTCGCCGAATACATGTCGAACATGAAAAGCATTCGCTGCGTGCTGCTGGGATTTTCCCTCGATGAGACCGTGCTGTCGACCGTGGTCGAAGGGTTTCACCGCAGCCATCGCTATCAAGTGGTCGGCGATGCCGTCGCCTGCAGGCGGCCCGGCGTCGGCGACGCCGCGTCATACAAGCTGGCAGTCGTCAAGGTGATTGGCAATTACGCCGGGATTTTGGGAAGCGCCGACCTGATCGAGGCCTGCGGCAAGCTCGCGGCATGACCAGTGCGCCAGGCCTTGAACCAACGGTCACCTTGCAAATCGCTCGGCCAGTTCGATGAGAACGCGCCGATCCGAAGGATCCTTGATTTTATTGAATGCAATCACCAGCCGCAAACCTTCGACGACGGTCAGATCGATCTGATTGTCCCGAAGCAACTGCAATAATTTATCACCGCTAGGATCTGAATCGTCCGTGCTCACGGCAAAGGCTCCAGAAGCGAGTACAAGATTATGACCCGCGAAGACGAACTCAACGACCTGGCGAACAACGTCTCAACGGCAATCGCAAAAGCCCGGCAGCTAAATCTGCCCACCAGCGCTTATATTCTATCCATGGTCATGGTGGAAGTATCGGAAGCATTGAAAGCCGCCGCCGACGACCCGGACGACGAGGATGACAGGGCTTCGTAAGGTGCCGTCAGGCGTGCGGCGTGGGGCCGTCAGTGCTTCGATCGACCCTGACGACGCGGCCGCGTTCGATCGCAAGCGCGAGCCTGCCATGCTTCAGCGAAAGCGCGGCCTCGCCGAACAACTCACGGCGCCAGCCGTGCAGCGCGGCGACGTCGGCATCATCGTCAGCCGCGATCTGCTCGAGATCGTCGACGGTGGCGATCACCTTGCTGGCGACGGCGTGGCGCTCCGAGGTCATGCGCAACAGCACTTTCAGAAGTTCGACGATCGCCGCGCCATTTGAATTGTTGCGCGGCTTTTCGATCTTGGGCAGCGTTGCCGGGTCGCGCGCCAGCCCGCGCTGCACGGCGGCGACGATCTCGGTGCCCCATTTCGACCGGTCAAAGCCCTTCGGCAGCGAACGCAGATTGGCCAGCCGCTCGAGGCTGGTCGGCGCGTGGGTAGCGATATCGCCGACCGCGTCATCCTTCAGAACGCGGCTGCGCGGAACGTCGCGGCCTTGCGCCTCCTGCTCGCGCCAGGCTGCGACTTCCATCAGTACCGCAAGCTCCTTGGGCTTGCGCACCCGCGTCTTCAACCGCTCCCAGGCGCGTTCGGGGTGGAAATCGTAGGTCTTCGGCGAGGTCAGGACCTCCATTTCCTCGCTCACCCAATCGTTGCGGCCGCGCTTCTTGAGATCGGCATCAAGCGCAGTGAACACGTCACGCAAATGGGTGACGTCGGAGACCGCGTAGTGCACCTGCTCCTTGGTCAGCGGCCGCCGCGACCAATCAGTGAAGCGGTGGGTCTTGTCGGGTCGATGGCCGGTGATACGCTCGACCAGCTGGTCATAGGCGATCGATTCGCCATAGCCGAGCACCATGGCCGCCACTTGCGTGTCGAAGATCGGATGCGGAACGGTGCCGGCGCGATGCCAGACGATCTCGATGTCCTGGCGCGCGGCGTGGAATACCTTCAACACCGCTTCATTGGCCATCAGGTCGAAGAAGGGCTTCAGGTCGATGCCCTCGGCCAGCGTGTCGATCACGACCGCTTCCTCCGGGCTTGCCATCTGAACGACGCAGAGCAGGGGATAGTAGGTAGTCTCACGCAGAAATTCCGTATCGACTGTGATGACTGGATGTCGGGCGAGACGGGAGCAGACTGCAGCGAGTTCCGAAGTGGATGTAATCAGATCCATGAACGATCCATGACGCGTCCGACAGGCGTTCGTCCGAAAGCGCTGCAATGTCAAGGGTCTTGGACCGAATTTCGAGCCTTGCATTTGGGCTGGATCAGGGCGTTCGCAAGGCTTGATCGCGGCGACTCACTCAGGTCGGGGTTCGACCTGACGCCGATCAAACCGTCCCTTGAGATCGTCAGTAGTAGCGCGCGCCCCGCGAAGGCCGGCGCCCCGACGGAACGGCCAACACGATCACGCAGAGCGCGAGCATCGCCAGGCCCATGAATTCGAACACCAACGCGTCCACGGCAAGATCCCCTCCAACAAACCCTTAGATTTGTGGGGGGCCGATTGATCGTCTGTTAATTCGCAAGGCGCGGAGCCGCGGAAGCCGATGCGATGGTGGACAGCGAGTTAATGCGTTACGTCCCGCAAAAGGTCTGGAGCACGCGCTGATCCGGCTGCGGCGGCTCGGTATAGGCCACGAATTCAGGCTGGTCCTGATACGGCTTCGACAGCACCGCGAGAAGCTCTTCGAAGGGCGCGTAGTCGTCGTTGACCATGGCGGCCTGGATTACTGCCTCGACGCGGTGATTCCGCGGGATGAAGGCAGGATTGACCGCTCGCATCGCGGCCTGCCGTTCGGCGGGAGTTTGCGGCTCTTCGCCAGCCCGTTGCCGCCAGCGCGCCGCCCATTCGTCGAAGGCTGCCGGCTCGGCAAACAGCGCGCGAACCTTGGCATCGCCGGCGGGATCAAGCGCAGCCTCGCCCAGCCGCCGGAAGGTCAGCGTGAAATCAGCCTGGTTCTTCGCCATGGCATCCAGGAGATCCTGCACCAGCGCCTCATCGCCGTCGCGCACCGTGAACAGGCCGATCTTGTTGCGCAGGCCGGCCTGATAGGCTGCGCTGAATTTCTGCGGGAACGCGCCGAGGAGGCCTTGCGCTTCCGCGATCGCGTTTTCCTGGTCGTCTGAAAACAGCGGCAACAGGCATTCCGCAAGCCGCGTCAGATTCCAGAGCGCGATCCGCGGCTGGTTGGCATAGGCATAGCGGCCCATCTCATCGATCGAGCTGAAGACCTGTGCGGGGTCGTAATGGTCCATGAAGGCGCACGGGCCGTAATCGATGGTTTCGCCTGAGATCGAGGTGTTGTCGGTATTCATCACGCCATGGATGAAGCCGACCAGCAGCCAGCGCGCAACCAGCTCCGCCTGTCGCGCGACCACGCCCTCCAGCAGCGCGTGATAGGGCCGCTCCGCATTGGCCGGTTGCGGATAATGCCGCGCGATCACGTGGTCGGCGAGCCGTCGCACGCCCTCGGTATCGCCGCGCGCTGCGAAATACTGAAAGGTGCCGACGCGAACATGGCTGGCAGCGACGCGGGTGAGCACTGCGCCCGGCAACGCCGTCTCGCGCATCACGCTTTCACCTGACATGACGGCGGCAAGCGAGCGCGTGGTCGGAATGCCCAACGCGAACATCGCCTCGCTGACAATGTATTCGCGCAAGACCGGACCGAGCGCGGCGCGGCCATCGCCACGGCGCGAAAATGGCGTCGGGCCAGACCCCTTGAGCTGGATGTCCCTCCGGATGCCATCTTTGTCGATGACCTCGCCGAGCAGGATGGCGCGGCCGTCTCCTAGCTGAGGAACAAAATGCCCGAACTGATGGCCGGCATAGGCCATCGCAATCGGATCGGCCCCGGCGGGAACGGTTTTGCCGGCGAGGATTTCAGCGCCTTCCGGGCTCGACAGCAGGTCCGGATCGAGGCCGAGCTGGAGCGCGAGCGGCCGGTTCAGCTTGATCAGTCGCGGGGCGGCAACCGGCGTCGGCGCGACGCGGGCGAAAAAATTCGCCGGCAGCGCCGCATAGGTGTTCTGGAAGGGAAAATGCACCGTCATGCGCCCAAGATAGGCATGGCGAGGCCCTTTTTCGAGCCCAAATCGGTTCCCGCATTCGGTTGCCGCCCCTCGCAGCCTCGGGTAAACCCTCCACGCGCTTTGGGCACGCTTTTGGCTCCCGATTCGCTCCTCGACATCGATCTTTAGGACACCATGCATCGCTACCGGACCCATACCTGCGGCGCGCTCCGCGAGAGCCACATTGATCAGACCGTGCGGCTGTCGGGCTGGTGCCATCGCATTCGCGACCACGGCGGCGTGCTGTTCATTGATTTGCGCGACCATTACGGCCTGACGCAATGCGTGGCTGATCCGGATTCGCCGGCCTTCAAGGACGCCGAAAAGCTGCGCTCGGAATGGGTGGTGCGGATGGAGGGCAGGGTGCGCCGCCGCCCCGAAGGTACCGACAATCCGGAACTGCCGACCGGCATGGTCGAGCTTTATGTCAGCGGGATCGAGGTGCTGGGGCCTGCCGGCGAGCTGCCGCTGCCGGTGTTCGGCGAGCAGGAATATCCTGAGGACATAAGGCTTAAGTACCGTTTCCTCGACCTCCGTCGCGACAGACTGCACCAAAACATCATGACCCGCGGCAGAATCGTCGATTCCATGCGCCGGCGGATGAAGGAGCAGGGTTTTTTCGAGTTCCAGACCCCGATCCTGACGGCGTCATCGCCGGAAGGCGCGCGCGACTTCCTGGTGCCGTCGCGGATTCATCCCGGAAAATTCTATGCGCTGCCGCAGGCGCCGCAGCAATACAAGCAGCTGCTGATGATGTCGGGGTTCGACCGCTACTTCCAGATCGCGCCGTGTTTTCGCGACGAGGACCCGCGCGCCGACCGCCTGCCCGGCGAGTTTTATCAGCTCGATGTCGAGATGAGCTTTGTCGAACAGACCGATGTCTTTGAAGCAGTCGAGCCGGTCATATCAGGCGTGTTCGAGGAGTTCGCCAAGGGCAAGCCGGTGACCAGGAACTGGCCGCGGATACCCTTTGCGGAGGCGATCCGCAAATACGGCAGCGACAAGCCGGACCTGCGTAACCCGATCGTCATGCAGGACGTCTCCGGGCATTTTCGCGGGTCAGGTTTCAAGGTGTTCGCGAGGATGCTCGAAGATCCGAAGAACCAGGTCTGGGCGATCCCGGCAAAAGGCGGTGGCAGCCGCGCCTTCTGCGACCGCATGAATTCATGGGCGCAGGGCGAGGGCCAGCCGGGGCTCGGCTATATCATGTGGCGCGAAGGCGGTGAGGGCGCAGGTCCGCTTGCCAACAACATCGGCCCGGAACGGACCAAGGCGATCCGTGAACAGCTCGGATTGAAGGAGGGCGATGCGGCCTTCTTCGTCGCTGGCGATCCGGAAAAATTTTGGAAGTTTTCAGGGCTTGCGCGCACGAAACTCGGCGAGGAGTTGAACCTCATCGACAAGGAGCGGTTCGAGCTCGCCTGGATCGTCGACTTCCCGATGTACGAATACAACGAGGAAGACAAGAAGATCGACTTCTCGCACAATCCGTTCTCGATGCCACAGGGCGGCCTTGAGGCGTTGCAGTCTCAGGACCCGCTGACCATCAAGGCGTTCCAGTACGACATCACCTGCAACGGCTACGAGATCGCCTCCGGCGGCATCCGCAACCATCGCCCCGAGGCGATGGTGAAGGCGTTCGAGATCGCAGGCTATGGCGAGAAGGAAGTCGTCGAGCGTTTCGGCGGCATGTATCGCGCGTTCCAGTACGGTGCACCGCCGCATGGCGGCATGGCCGCGGGCGTCGATCGCATCGTCATGCTTCTCTGCGGCACCACCAACTTGCGCGAAATCTCGCTATTCCCGATGAACCAGCGAGCCGAGGATCTCTTGATGGGGGCACCGTCGGAGGTCACGCCGAAGCAGTTGCGCGAGCTTCACATCCGGCTCAATCTGCCGCAAAACTAACGATCCAAAGATACCGAAATCCAAGGCTCGGGGCCGAGAGAGAGCCGCGGGGGGAGCGAATGTCGTATTCTGAAGATCTGCATTCCGCGGCGCTGGCCTATCACCGGCTGCCGCGGCCGGGCAAACTTGAGATCCAGGCAACCAAGCCGCTCGCCAACCAGCGCGACCTTGCGCTGGCCTACTCGCCGGGCGTGGCGGCGGCCTGCATGGAAATCGCCAACAATCCGGCGGAAGCTGCTTCGCTGACCTCGCGCGCCAATCTCGTCGCGGTGGTTTCGAACGGCACCGCGGTGCTTGGGCTCGGCAATATCGGCCCGCTGGCCGCAAAGCCGGTGATGGAAGGAAAAGCTGTCCTGTTCAAGAAGTTCGCCGGCATCGACGTCTTCGACATCGAAATCGCCGCCGATACCATCGACCGCGTGGTTGAGACCGTGGCAGCGCTGGAGCCGACTTTTGGCGGCATCAATCTCGAGGACATCAAGGGACCGGAATGTTTTGAGATCGAGGCGCGGCTCAAGGAGCGCATGAAGATCCCGGTCTTTCACGACGACCAGCACGGCACCGCCATCATTGTCGGCGCCGCCATCACCAATGCGCTGCTGCTCAACGGCAAGAAGCTATCGGACGTCAAGATCGTCTGTTCCGGTGCGGGAGCCGCTGCAATTGCCTGTCTCAATCTGCTGGTTTCATTGGGTGCGCAGCGCAAGAACATCTGGGTCTGCGACATCGACGGCGTGGTTCATGAAGGCCGCAATACGCTGATGGACCGGTGGAAGGCGGTCTATGCGCAGAAGACCGACAAGCGCGTGCTCGCCGAAGTCATCGGCGGCGCCGATATCTTCTTAGGGCTCTCCGCGCCCAACGTGCTGAAGCCGGAAATGGTCAAGCAGATGGCGGACAAGCCGCTGGTAATGGCGCTGGCGAACCCCGATCCGGAAATCATGCCGGACGTAGCGCGCAAAGCCCGCGCTGACGCGATGATCTGCACCGGACGATCCGATTTCCCGAACCAGGTCAACAATGTCCTGTGCTTCCCGTTCATCTTCCGAGGCGCGCTCGATGTCGGCGCCACCGCCATCAACGAGGACATGAAGCACGCCGCGGTCGGCGCGATTGCGCAATTGGCCCGCGATCCGCCGTCCGACGCAGTCGCGCAAGGTTTTGACAGCGGCGAGACGCAAGGGTTCGGTCCGGGATCGCTGATTCCAAGTCCATTCGATCCGCGGCTGATCCTGCGGATTGCGCCGGCGGTCGCGAAAGCGGCGATGCAATCCGGCGTCGCGACCCGGCCGATCGGGAATTTTGACGAATACGCCGCGCAATTGGAACGCTTCGCATTCCGCTCCGGCCTCGTCATGAAGCCGATGTTCGCGAAAGCAAAAACCGAGCCGGTGCGCGTGATCTATGCCGAAGGCGAGGACGAGCGCGTGCTCCGCGCGACCCAGGTCGTGCTCGAGGAGCAGCTGGCGCGGCCGATCCTGGTCGGGCGGCCGTCGGTGGTAGAGGCGCGGATCAAGCGGTTCGGGCTTGCGATCAAGGCCGGCCGCGATTTCGACCTTGTCAATCCGGAGGACGATCCGCGCTACCGCTCGTATGTGCAGTCCTATATCGACGTCGCCGGCCGGCGCGGCGTGACGCCTGACGCTGCCCGTACGGCCGTTCGCACCAACGCTACCGTGATCGCCGCGTTGGCCGTGATCCGCGGCGAAGCGGACGCCATGATCTGCGGTGTCGAAGGCAGCTACCGCGCGCATTTGCGTCACGTGCGCGAGATTATCGGTTTTCTGCCGGGGGTCAGCGATTTCGCAGCGCTCGCGCTGATGATCACCACCAAGGGCGCTTATTTCATTGCCGATACCCAGGTGCGGCCGAATCCGAGCGCGGAGGAACTTGCGGAAGTGGCCTCGCTGGCCGCGATCCATGTCCAGCGCTTCAACATCAAGCCGAAGATCGCATTTGTGTCACATTCCGACTTTGGAAGTTTTGATACGTACTCCTCGCGCAAGATGCGCAGGGCGACCGTGCTTTTGAAAGAGAAGCATCCTGAAATCGAGGCGGATGGTGAAATGCAAGGCGATACCGCGCTTTCGGAAGCCGCACGACAGCTGATCCTGCCGCATTCGAAGCTGAAAGGTGAGGCCAATATCCTGATCATGCCGAATCTCGACACCGCCAACGTCGCCTATCAGATGATCAAGTCGCTGGCCGAAGCGCTCCCGGTAGGCCCGATTCTGATCGGCCCGGCGCGTCCGGCGCACATCCTCACGCCGTCGGTCACGGCGCGTGGCGTGCTGAATATGACGGCTGTCGCGGCGGTCGAAGCCCAAGAGCGGGCCGGCCGCCAGCAACCGACCCTGTTTGGCTAGATCAAAAACGGGTTCCCGTTGCGAAGCGGGGATGTCTTGGAGCCTGATTTGAAGGTTTGAAAAGCCGCGGCGGAACCCCCATAATCCTGCAGCTTTTGGCGACCCCGCCTTAAAAGCATTCGATGAGGCCAGCAATGCCAGCGTTCATAACTTTCGGGCGAATTCTATTCGCTGTGCTCTTTATCTACCTGGGCGCGTCCAAGCTGTTCGGCATTCAGGCCACCGCGGACTTTATTGCGACCAAAGTGGCGATCCCCGCCGTGCTTGCGCCGTACACCGCACAGTTGGAGACGATGACGGCAATGACGACACCGCAACTGCTCGCCATCGCCGGCGGAGCCTTCGAGATCATTGCGGGATTGATGATCGCGCTCAATTTTGGCGCGCGGTTCTTTTCCTTCCTTCTGATCGTCTATGTCGCCGCGGCAACCTTCTATTTCTATGATTTCTGGAACCAGGCGCCGCCCGAGAATGGCAAGACCCTGGTGGACGCCCTGAAAAACCTGTCGATCATCGGCGCGCTGTTCATGATCGCGGGATATGGCAGCGGCACACAGACCGCCGAGCCGGCCTATGGCGATGTCTAGACCAGGTCTCTTGCCCGCCGATCGCTCCGACCGAATGTCATTTCAGGGCTCGCTTCTTGCTCGATTTTTCCTTGTCCCGTGCCAGAAACTCGACGCCGATTTGATCGCCGGTCACTCGAACCAGCTTGCATCGGCGATACGCGAGGCCGGTTGAAGACAGAAGCAGGAAGAATTCCTTGAGATCCAATCCTTCGATGGAGTTTTCGACGCACAGCCGCGCCCCGGTTTGCGAGACGTCTATCATCCGGCAACTGCGGCGCCACGTCCCGTCGATTCCCATGATGAAAACGTCGACGCCGCGCTCGAAATTGACGCGTTCGTTCTTCCTCATCCCGAAGGTCATAAAGTTCTCCTTCGCTGTCTCAATCGACGAAATCGACGGCTCTTGAGCGTTCCTCCGCGCTGGCCGCTTCGATCCGGCAAAACCCCGAATAATCGCTGCGCGGTAGTTTCAAAAAACCACCCTTGGCGTCCCCGTGACGGCAGTGCCACACCTCTAAATTGCACATCAGAGGGAACGATTCGGTAAATGCCGCTTTCTGTTCAACCGCCAAAAGATCCTAAGGTTGGTGCGAAACGACCTTACATCGCCGTAATTTCCCCACCGGACGATATTGGGAAAGAAATTCTTAACCGCCTTTGCGATTCAATCGCTCTCTTGGAATCCTTGAGTTCGCCCCCCGGGGTTTCAGCCATCGAGGGGCCAAGCGGTGCCTGACGGCTTCTTTAGGTCGATTGTCGCGCTGCGCTGATTTGGATCAATGAAGCCCCCGATGAGTTCGGGTCCGAATGGGAATTGCAAGGGCCCGATCATGCATCCGCGACGATTCGCACGCGTTAGGCCTTCGGGTCAGGTTTCAAGTGCGGCCAAGATCATTGTCGATCGGAGAGTGCCCGTTATCGATTGCAGCATCGTCGACTACTCCGCGGGTGGCGCCTGCCTGGAGCTGGCGAGCCTGATATCTCTCCCCCGGCGGTTTGAGCTGCTTCACGGTCGCACGAGAAAGCGCTGTCGGCTGATCTGGAAGGCCGGGCGGCGCGTTGGGGTAGCTTTCTAGGATGGGTTAATGTCCCGTTAGCCAGTGTGGCGTATTTTCAGGGGAAGTGACGCTTGCGTCGCTGCTTTTGACACCCGATTGGTTGAATTTTCGACCGGAATTCAAAACTGGTAATGGCTGCGGCATCGGCAACCTTGATTGCGGAGTTGGACGAAGCTGTTGATGGTCGCTCGCCGGAACAGCGGGCCGAAATTTTGCGGCAGGTGACCAATTTATTTTTGTCTGACGCGCATCGTCTCAGCGAAAGTCAGATCGGCGTATTCGACGATGTCCTCATCCGGTTGATTGTGAGGGCCGACACGCGAACCTTGGTCCTGCTCAGTAATGATCTTTGCCAGGCGAGTTCGCCGCCGCGAAAGGCGATACGCCAGCTTGCATTCCACGAGGATGCCTCGATTGCCGCGCCGGTCCTGAAAAGATCCAATCATCTGCCGGACAAGGATCTTGTCGAAATCGCCAACACCTACGGCCAGCAACATTTGTTGGCGATCGCCGGCAGACAAACCATCCATGAATCACTGAGCGATCCGCTTGTGGAGCGCGGAGAACCAGCCGTTCATCATGCGCTTATTCAGAATCTGGGCGTGCGCCTTTCCGAAGCCGGCTGCGCCGCGCTTGTCGAGAAAGCAAGGCATGACTGCCAGCTTGCGGAAAGACTGATACGTCGGTCGGACGTTCCACCGGGGCCGCGACGTGAGCTTATCGCAAAGGTGGGCGACGCCCGGATGCGCTTCCTCCAATCGGTGCCTCCGGCAATGCGGGAGAAGATTCAAACGACGGTCGCGACAACCGCCGAGCAGCTCGAAGTTCCCGCGCCGGGGCCGATGGATTATGCTAAAGCCCGGGCCAAAATCGCCGAGCTCAGTCGTACGGGCAGGCTTAACGATTCGACGGTGAATCGATTCGCGGTCGGTCGGGAATACGAAAATGTGGTGGCCGCGCTTTCATTCCTTTCCGCCGTACCGATTGAAGTCATCGCGCCATTGATCAAAAGCACCGAACTGGACGGACTGATCGTCGCCTGCAAAGCCGCCCGGCTCAATTGGTCGACGACCACCATGATCATTCACCATCGCCCCGATTGCGCCGCGGTCACAAAGCAGGAACTCGAAGCAGGCCGGGTCGTATTCGAGACCTTGTCATTGTCCGTGGCGCAACGAACGATTCGGTTCTAACGGACGCCAAACAAGGCGAAGAAACCGCGAAACGAGAAGACAAAAAGATCTAATTCCCGCGCCGCCAGGGCGTGACGCTGACGTCATCCTTGGGATCGAGCACTCTGGCCTCGCCGGCTTTGAGGCCGTTCGCGGCCAGAACTTGTTGCGGCGATCGTTGCGGCACGCCGGGGAAGCATGGTGCGCCACCAGGCAGTCGCACCTTTGGTGCGAGCGAAAGCCAGAACGTATCATAGCGGTCCATGAACATGCCGAACACGCCGGGTCCGCCGATAACGGCGGCGCCGCCGGAACGCACGCCCGCGAAGTCGCAAGCCGCTTCAAACGAGGCGCCGGACGGATTCCACAAACTGGCTTTCGGATTGGACGGATCGGGCGCAAGCGAAGCGACGCTGCGGGTCAGGACGATCCGCTTTCGCCTGGACGAATTCGGCTGGCTTTCGCCGGAATGGCGGCCGTGCACGACCAGGTCGGCGCGGTCGAGCGCCGCGGTGAAGAACTCCTTGTCGCCCTCGAACTTCAACTCGTCCGGCATCACGCGATCGGCGTTCGCCAGCATGCCGTCCGCCGAGACGATGACATAGCCGTCGATACGAAGTGCCGGCACTGGGATGGCCCAGCCGGGGCGGAGCTATTGCGTAACGTCGGTGACAACGCTTGAGACCGGCCGCTGGCTCACGGTCGGCAGCTTCGCGTCCTTCAGGATTTCCTCGTCATATTGCGGCAAGCTTTGTACCGGCGCCTTGGCGCGCATGGCCACGACCTTGTAGCCCTCGGCCTTCAGCCGGTGCAGTAGCTCGGGCAGCGCTTCGGCGGTGTGCTTGTGGAAGTCATGCATCAGGATGATGCCCTTGCCGAGCTTGTTGAGCTTCCTGAAGGTGACGTCGATGACCTGCTTGGCGTCGCGCGCCTTGAAGTCGAAGGAATCGAGGTCGCAGGAGAAGATCCCGATATTGCGGGTGCCGAGATAGGTCACCATCTCCGGCGGATGCTGCAGCGCTGGGAAGCGGAAGAACGGTGCGGGCGATGTGCCACCCAGCGCCCATTTCACGGCGCTGACGCCTTTTTCGATTTCTTCCTTGCGCTGGTCTTCGGTCAGCTTCTTGTTGGTCAGCGTCGCGTGCGACCAAGTATGCGAGCCGATGGTATGGCCGGCCGCGTAAACCTTCTTCAGTAGCTCCGGCTCATAGGTCGCGTGCTTGCCGATGGGAAAGAAGACGCCGGTCGTGCATTCGTCGGCTAGCGACTTCAGCACCGATGGCGTATTGACCGGCCACGGACCGTCGTCGAAGGTCAGCACCACCTCATGGTCGCGCAGGAAATCGAGTTCCTTGAAGTGCTCGAAGCCGAATCCGGGGCCGCCCGTGGTATCGATCTCGACGGTGCGCGCGACGCCGAGCGCGTTGGGGTTCGTGC
>JBATYU010000322.1:0-21825 GCA_049674245.1 Bradyrhizobium sp.
GGATTATCTCGATCGACAAGCATGCGGCGCTGAGCGTTTCCGGCGTGCATACGGTGCTCACTTCGGAAGACGCACCGGATCTCCTGTTCTCCACCGCGCGGCACGAGAAAGCGTGGATGGACCCGGACGACACGCTCGTGCTCGACAAGGTCGTTCGCTTCATCGGGCAGAGGATTGCCGCCGTGGTCGCGGACACTGAAGCCGCGGCCGAAGAAGGCTGCCGCCGCCTTAAGGTCGAGTATGAGATTTTGCCCGCCGTGTTTGATGCGGCGCGGGCGATTGCGCCGGGCGCGCCGATCCTGCATGGCGACAAGACGCCAGAGCATCGCGTCACCAACGGGCCACGCAACATCGTGGCGGAAACCCATGGCGAATACGGCGATGTCGCAACGGCGCTTGCGAACTCCGCCGTCACCTACGAGGGAACGTTCACCACGCAGCGGGTCCAGCACGCCGCACTGGAAACGCATGGCGGCCTCGCCTGGGTCGATGCTTCCGGTGTTTTGAACGTCCGCTCCAGCACGCAAGTGCCGTTCCTGACGCGGCGTGCGCTCGTTGACACTTTCAAGCTGGCGCCGGAAAGGGTCCGGGTGTTTTGCGAGCGCGTCGGCGGCGGCTTCGGCGGCAAGCAGGAAATGTTCGTCGAGGATATTCTGGCGCTCGCTGCGCTCAAGACCGGCCGACCCGTAAAACTCGAACTCACCCGCGAGGAGCAGTTCATCTCGACCTCGACGCGGCACCCGATGCGCGTGACGGTGAAAGCGGGCGCGGACAAGGACGGCAAGCTGACGGCGCTGCAGCTCGACGTGCTCTCGAACACCGGCGCCTATGGCAACCATGCCGCCCCGGTGCTGTTCCACGCCTGCGGCGAGTCGCTCGGCGTCTATAACTGCGCGAACAAGAAGGTCGACGCCGTCGTCGCCTATACCAACACGGTGCCGGCCGGCGCCTTCCGCGGCTACGGCCTGCCGCAGGCCCTGTTCGCGGTTGAGGCCGCGATCGACGAATTGGCTAAAGGGCTCGGCATCAATCCGTTTGAAATGCGCCGCCGCAACATCATCAAGCCCGGCGATCCCATGCTGTCGCCCCCGGGCACCGGCTTTGATGACGTCCTCTATGGCTCCTACGGGCTCGACCAGTGTCTCGACCTGGTCGAGCGCGCGATGCATGCCGACGCGCCGAAGACCGATCTGTCGGCCGATTGGCTCGTCGGCGAAGGGATCGCACTGACCATGATCGATACCGTCCCGCCGGACGGGCATTTTGCCGATGCCAGGATTGCGCTGCGCGATGACGGTGGATTTGACTTGACGGTCGGAACGGCGGAGTTCGGCAACGGCACTTCAACGGTACATCGCCAGATCGCCGCCACCGCGCTTGCATCATCAGTCGATCGAATTCACTTGAGGCAGTCCGACACCGCGCATGGCGGCCACGATACCGGCGCCTATGGCAGCGCCGGCATTTTTGTCGCCGGACGCGCGACGCAGGCGGCTTCGGAAAATCTCGCCGCCGACCTCAAGGCATTTGCATCTGAGGCAGCCGGAAGCGGTCGCGACACATGTGTCCTTGAGCAGGAGTCCGTAACTTGCGGAAAACAGCGTTTGTCCTTCGCAGAGATCGCAAGGTCCGCGCACCAGCAAGGGAAAACGCTCGAGGCCAGCGGGAATTCATCCGGAACGCCGCGGTCAGTCGCCTTCAACGTGCAGGGCTTTCGCGTCGCCGTGAACAAGGCAACGGGCGAAATCAAAATCCTCAAAAGCGTGCAGGCCGCCGATGCCGGCCGCCTCGCCAATCCTATGCAATGCCGCGGTCAGGTCGAAGGTGGTGTCGCCCAGTCGCTCGGCGCGACGCTATATGAGGAGATGGTGATCGACGAAGGCGGCCGCGTGGCCAATCCCAGCTTCCGCGACTATCATTTGCCGACGCTTGCGGATGTTCCGCGCACCGAGGTTTATTTCGCCGACACCTCGGACACGCTGGGGCCGATGGGCGCCAAATCGATGAGCGAAAGTCCTTACAATCCGGTGGCGGCCGCGCTCGGCAACGCGCTCGCGGATGCCACCGGCATCCGCTTCACGTCGGTGCCGTTCAAGCCGGACCGGCTGTTTCCTCTATTGCACGAGAAGTTTGGGAAGGGGGACTGACGTGCCCCGGACGGTGCGCAGCAGAGCCGGGGTCCAGTCTATTTGTCGACAATGGGTCCCGGCTCTGCGGAGCAGCGTGAAGAACGCCGCACCGCGTCCGGGACACTAAGCCATCAGCCCCGTCCCACCGTGCACTCGATCTGGCCGTGCGGCTCGTCGGTCGGCAGAAACACATCGTTGTTGTTATCGAGTCCGAACGCCGAGAGGTTCATGAGGATGAAGTGCATGTTCGGGCAGGCCATGCTGATCTCGGAAATTTCCGGCACCGCCGCGAGTGCCGCCTCGCCCATCCGGTACAGGCTGTCCTGCACGCTCGCGCTATAGGTCATCGCAAATACTTCCAGCAACGTGTCGAGGATCTTCTTGTTGGTTGCGGGATAGCTTGCGGGCTTCGCCGACCACTTCCACGACGCCGCCATGGAGGTGGCGCACATGCGGTCGTTGGTCTCGGGGATCGTCGTGTAGCGATCCTTGACGTATTTCTCCCAGCCCGACTGGGTCGACTTCATGAAGGCAAAACCGTCGATGCCCGAGGCAATCGAGGATTCCTTGCGCGTCGCGCTGATTTCCACGAACGGCCTGCCGTTACTGTCGAGCACGAAGCTGTGCGGGTGCGGCTTGCCGCCAAAACTCAGCCGCACCCATTTCGTCTCATGCGCGGTGATCGAGACTGACGATACCTGCGAATAGGTGTCGAGAAATTTCTTCACCAGCGCCTGGCAGAATTCCTCGCTTGAGAGGCCGGTGTTTTCGCGCGCGAGGACATTGACAACGTTCTTGATGGTATCGGTCGAGATCGTGTTGGAATTGTCGGCGTGGGTGTAGGTGCGGGCGAAGTCACCCTCGACCATCGCCTTGACGTTGAGCTGGCTGACCTCGTGCCGCTCGCCGTCGCGATGGATCCGCAGCACGCGAACCCTTCCCTTTCCGTATCTGTTCCTGATCAGCGGCACAGGCGAAACCTCCTGTTCAACCATTGAATTCGCGGGGCTTCGTTTCGCCCCGGCCTAGCGTCAATCACGAGCAACCTTCGTGCCAGATCAGCTCCCCCGATAGGTCGCGTAACTCCAGGGCGTGACCAGGAGCGGCACGTGAAGATGCCCTTCGGGCTCGCTGACTGAGAAGCGCAGCGGAATCTGATCCAGGAACGGCGGATCGGACATCGGCACCTGCCGTTCGGCAAAATATCTTCCGACGCCAAACGCCAGTTCGTAACTGCCGATCGGCACCGGGCGGCCACTGATCAACGGCTGATCGGTGCGGCCGTCCGAATTGGTGACGGTGCGCGCCACCACGCGGCCGGCGCCGAGTTCGGATAGCTCGGTCAGTACGACCGGGATCCCCGCTGCCGGCTTGCCGCCATGGGTATCGAGCACGTGGGTCGACAGCCGCCCATGCACTTTCAACTTGTCGTCGGAGGCGACAAGCTGATCGAGGCGAAGTGCCGCGATCCTGCAGATTTCCTCGATCGAGGTCTGCATTTCCGTGCTGGCATCGTTCGGCAACCTTCGCTCGAAGTCGCGCAGGATGGAATCCTTGGTCTGACGCCGGACGCAGACGATGTAGGGAAAGCCGAATTTTGAGCGATAGGCATCGTTGGCCCGCTCGAACGCCGCATATTCGGCGTCCGACAAGCGGTCGAGGCCGACGCTGTTCTGCTCGGCATTGGATTCCACTGTAAGGCCTGCCGCGCGCTGCATCTTGTTGGCGAGATCGGGATGCGCCTCGATCAGAGCTAATCGAAGCTCGGACGGCGCGCGATCGACCGCTGCCTTCATGGCCGCAAACAGCGCGGTGACGCCGGCAAAGGGCCGCGCGGCGGCGGCCCGTTCGGCGATCCACGGCGAATATTCGAAGATATTGGCAAGCGCTGCGACGAAGTCGCTCTTCGAGCACGCATTCAAATCGAAAAGTTTTTGCTGCGACATCTGCCCCTCGCCTATCCGAGCGCCGGCGCATTAGCGGCGAGATGCGCAAGGTTGGCGTGCCAATGTTGCGCGATCTGCAGCCGCGTCGGCACCCACACCCGCTCATGGTTCTTGATGTAATCGAGAAACCGCATCAGCGACGCGGCGCGGCCGGGCCGTCCGACGATCCTGCAATGCAGGCCGACCGACATCATCTTCGGCGATTTTGTCCCTTCAGCGTAGAGTACGTCAAAACTGTCCTTCAGGTAGGTGAAGAACTGATCGCCACCGCCGAAACCTTGCGCGTTGACGAAGCGCATGTCGTTGGCATCGAGCGCGTAGGGAATGATCAGATGCGGCCCCCCAGGTCCCTTGATCCAGTATGGCAGATCGTCGGCATAGGAATCGCAGGAATACAGGAAGCCGCCGGCTTCCATCACCAGCCTCACGGTGTTGATCGATGATCGTCCGGTGTACCAACCGAGCGGACGCTCGCCAGTCGCCTCGGTGTGAACGCGGATCGCTTCCGCGATCTCAGATCGCTCCTCAGCTTCCGACATGTCCTTATGCTCGATCCATTTCAGGCTGTGACTGGCAATGTCCCAGCCGGCTTCCTTCATGGCCGCGACCACTTCGGGATTACGCTTCAGCGCGGTGGCGACGCCGAATACGGTCGTTGGCAGCTTGCGCTCGGTAAATATTCGCCACAACCGCCAGAAGCCGGCGCGCGAGCCATATTCGAACATCGATTCGATATTGGCGTGGCGCTGGCCCGGCCAGGGCCGCGCGCCCAAAACATCCGATAGAAATGCTTCGGACGCGCGATCGCCGTGCAAAATGTTGTTCTCACCGCCCTCCTCGAAATTCACCACGAACTGAACCGCAATCCGCGCATGGCCGGGCCAATGCGGATCGGGCGGGTTGCGCCCGTAGCCGCAGAGATCGCGCGGGTATCCGGCCTGCGCCATTCACGCCATCTCAAAACGGATTTTCTGCGCGCCCTTCCACAGCACGGTCTTGCCGAGCGCGAGCAAATTCTCAAGCCCCGAGGTCAGGGTGATGAAATGGTTGCCGGCGAGCTGGCCCATCTTGCTCGCGAAATGCACGCCGCCATAGGCGAGCAGGATTTCGGTCTCGCTGACGCCGCCGGGATAAAGAATGATCTGGCCCGGCGCGGGATAGCTGGTGTGGTTCTCGTAGGGGACGCCGAAATCGAGATCGCCGAGCGGCATCCAGACCCCCTCGCCACTCCAGCGCACGTGGATGAGTTCGCTCTCGAACGGCATCGCTTTTCGGAACGCCGCGCAGGTCTTCGGCGCAAGTTGCTCTTCGAAGCGGGCCTGGAAGGCGAAGTCACCGGCGCGGATAGTGAGTTGGCTCATTCATCGTGCTCGTGATCGAGGTTTCCGCATTATCAATTGCAGCCAGGGACGCCGGAAGCAAGGAACATTCCAGCGGCGCGGCCTATTGGTCGGGCCGCTTCACTTCGTACGACCAGCCGAACAGCCCGCTTCGTTGCACGGGTGATTCCGCCGGCAGTGGCGGAGCTTCCTTGTTTTCGGCCTGGGGCGGCGGCGGCGGCGCGGGCAAATTCTCGCATTTCATCGAATAGACCAATTCGCCGGTAGCGGTCCGCCCGATCGGGGCGCAATTGTCGGCGCGAGCGGTCGCACCCTTGATCGCATCTTTGGGCGTCAATTTGGTTTGAGCCCAGGCGGGAGATGCGATCAGCAGGAGGGCTAGCAATAGTTTCTTCATCGGCCTCTCTTGCGGAAGACGCGTTTCACCGACCGGCTCGGGTAAGACAAGTCTATTACATTCAGCCCGTCGACGCTGCTGAATATTTAGCCGAAAAATTTTCTTGACCAAGAAATTTGCTCGCCGCTTCGTGATGCCCGCGTCGTAATAATCCGGCCGCGCAATCGTTACCTGCAGGAAATAGCGCGAACTCACGAGACGACCCCACCTCGCAACGAAGCGCACAAACAAGCAGACAGGGAACCCTACAATGCGCAAGACAATCCTGACCATCCTCGGCTCGGCCGCACTTGCCGCCTCGTTCGTCCAGGTTGCCGCGGCCACCGAACGCCATCATGCGCGCAAGACGGACCACGCGGTAGTGGACCAGACATTGCGCGACTCCAACGCTGCCTGGAGCAACAGCTACGCGCAGCCCAATTGGTCGCGGTACGAAGGCGGCGCGATCTCGGCGCCCGCGGGCCACTGAGTACGCAACCAAATCAAAGGGCCGGTCGTGAGGACCGGCCTTTTTGCGACACCGCGGACGTTGTGGCTCGTTCAACCTGTGCCGATGGTTTGGCGGCCGCACCCTCGCAAGAACAACGCTGAGCAGGTTTTCGCGCGAAGCTCGAGTTCGCGGCGCGTCGGCGGCGGCTTGTGGCCGAACATCACGTCACGTTGCGGCTGGAATACCAACATGCCGAGCAGCATGCCGGCGGCCGCTTCGACATCGTCGAGGACGATCAGGCCGCGTTTATGCTGCACCCGCAGCCATTCAGCCAGTGCTGCGACCGAGCGCTGCATCGCCTTGATATAGAACGTCTCCGGGATGTCCGGGAATTTGTCGCTGTCCGCGAGGATCAAGCGCTGAAGCGCGATAACCTCCGGATCGAGCACAAGATCGGCGCAGACAAGCAGCGCATCCGGCAAGGCCGCCTCGATATCCCCGCCCTCGCAGGCGCGCAAACTGACGCCCGAAACGAACCGGTCCATTCGGTCCGTCACCGTGGCTTCGAACAGTGCCTTCTTGTCGGGAAGCAGCCGGTAGAGCGTTTTGGTCGAAACCCCCGCGCGCCGCGCCACATTCTCAATACTGGTGGCGGCAAAACCGCTTACGGCGAATTCTTGCCGGGCCGCTTCGAGGATGACGGCGCGGGTTTCCTCGTCGCACCGTACCTGAGGCCTGCCGCGGCCGCGCCGCGCTTCGACCGGCACGCCCGGCCCGGTCTTTCTGATCTTTGTCTGAGCCATGCTTTTAGATGATGCCTGTCATTCTATTGACAGTCCCAATATGTGCGCTATTTTGGAAAACGTCAAGTTTCCTAATTATCGGACTTGGCCTTCGACAAATAACGTCGGTTTGCCAAGGGGATAGCTAAACAAGGAGCGCGTCATGAGCCGTCATTCCACATCTTTCGAGGCCGAACGCCCGGTTGCAGGCGAAGTCGCGCAGCAGCTGCTGCCGGCCAATAATAAGGACGAGGCGGCCACGCCGGTCACGCTTATAGCCGCGCCGGTCCCGCGCAAGGGAGCGATCCGGCGCTTCCTGCTGGCCGGCGCCGCAGTCGCGCTGCTCGCGGGTGTCGCCTGGTATGGCTGGGACTACTGGACCGTCGGGCGTTACCTGGTCTCGACCGATGACGCCTATGTGAAGGCGGACAACACGACCATCGCGCCCAAGGTTTCCGGCTATCTCAGCGAAGTGCCAGTCGGCGACAACGAGCACGTCACCGCAGGGCAGATACTGGCGCGGATCGACGATCGCGATTTCAAGGTGGCGCTCGACCAGGCCAAGGCCGATGTTGCCGCGGCGCAGGCCGCGGTTGCAAGCAAGCGGGCCCAGCTCGACGTCCAGCAGGCCGTGATCGCGGCGGCAAAAGCGACCATCGAGGTCGACACCGCGACGCAGACCTTCGCGAGCCAGGAGAACAAGCGCTACACTGATCTGGCCGCCACCGGTTACGGCAGCGTGCAGAACGCGCAGTCGGCCCAATCGCGCAATGCCGGCGCGCAGGCCGCGATCCTGCGCGACACTGCAAACCTTGCTTCGGCGCAGAAGCAGGTGGAATTGCTCAAGGCCGAAATCGCGCAAGCAATCGCCGCCGCCGGTCGCGCGGCCGCGCTGCAGCGGCAGGCCGAGCTCAATCTCAGCTATACGACGATCATCTCGCCGATCGAGGGTATCGTCGGCAACCGCACGCTGCGCACCGGTCAATTCGTGCAGGCCGGCACGCAACTGATGTCGCTGGTGCCGGCCACCGGCGCCTATGTGGTCGCAAATTTCAAGGAGACGCAGCTCACCGCCGTCCGCAAAGGCCAGAGCGTCGATATCGCCGTCGACATGTTCCCCGGCCAGGTGGTGCATGGCCGTGTCGATTCACTCGCGCCGGCCAGCGGCCAGGAATTCGCGCTGCTGCCGCCGGATAACGCCACCGGCAACTTCACCAAGGTGGTTCAGCGCATCCCGGTGAAGATCGCACTCGACCATACCTCGATCGAACTGCGTCCCGGCATGTCGGTGATCCCGACCATTGCAACGCTTGAACACCGCAGCGATCCGCCGCACCAGACCGTGACACCGAAAATCGCCTACACCGTCGCTTCCCAGAGGTGATGCCATGTCAGCCCTCGCTCTCTCCGCTGCAACGCCGGTACCGCGCCCCACTGCCAATCCATCGCAGAGCATCCCGGCTAGTCCCGGCCGCGCCAGCCCCGTCGTCTGGATTTCCGTCTTTGCCGCCATGATCGGCGCGTTCATGGCGATCCTGAACATCCAGATCACCAACGCCTCGCTGCTCAATATCGAAGGCGGCATCGGCACCGGCGTCGACAACGGCTCCTGGATCTCGACGTCCTACCTGATCGGCGAGATCGTCGTCATTCCGCTCACCGATTACCTGAGCCGGGTGTTTTCGGTCCGCAGGATCATGCTCGGCCACGCCACGCTGTTTGCGGTGTTCTCGGTAGCCTGTGCCTTCGCCCATGACTTGCCATCGATGATCGCGATGCGCGGCCTGCAAGGCTATTTCGGCGGCGTGCTGATTCCGATGGCGTTCACGCTGGTCTTCACCAAGCTGCCGAAGGCGCAGCAGCCGATTGGGCTGGCGATGTTCGCGCTCGCCGTCACCTTCGCCCCGGCGATCGGTCCAACCATCGGCGGCTATCTCACCGAGAACTACGGCTGGCAGACCATCTTCTTTGTCAACGTGGTGCCGACCGCGGTGATGGTGACGACGCTCTATTTCACGCTGGAGCGCCAGCCGATGCAGCTCGGCCTGCTCAAAGAGGGCGACTGGCTCGGCATCGCGACGATGGCAGTCGGATTGTCCGCGCTGCAGGCCGTGCTGGAAGAAGGCAACAAGGACGACTGGTTCGGTTCGCCGTTCATCGTGCGGCTCGCCGTGATCGCCGCGGTCAGCCTGTCGCTGTTCATATGGATCGAATTGACCGTGGAAAAGCCACTGCTGAAGCTGCGGCTTCTGGCCCAGCGCAATTTCGGCATCGGCACCATCGCCGCGGTGTTCCTCGGTTTCGCGCTGTTCGGATCGGTCTACCTGCTGCCGGCCTATCTCGGGCAGGTCCAGCACTACAATTCCGAGCAAATCGGTTCGGTGCTGGCGTGGACCGGGCTGCCCCAGCTGCTGCTGATTCCGCTGGTGCCGAAGCTGATGCAACGCTTCGATGCCCGTTACATCGCCGCTGTCGGCCTCCTACTGTTTGCCTACAGCTCCTTCATGAACATCGAGATGTCGCTCGACTACGCCGGCGACCAGCTCTTCATCCCCAACATCGTGCGCGCTATCGGTCAGGCCCTGACGCTGGCGCCGTTAAGCGCGGTCACGCTCGGCAGCGTCGCGCCCCAGGATGCGCCCGCGGCTTCCGGCATCTCCAACATGATGCGCAATCTCGGCGGCGCCATCGGGACCGCGGTGCTGGCAACCATCGTCACCAAGCGCGAGCAGTTCCATTCCAACATCATCGGTCAGTCCGTCGATCTCGGCCGCGAGGAAGTGCGCAGCCGGATTGCCCAGATGACCGACTATTTCCTGGCCCATGGCGTGTCCGACCCGGCCGCGGCGCACCAGCAGGCCATCATCGCGCTCGGTAACGCCGTCAAGCGCCAGGCGCTGGTGCTGGGTTTCAGCGACACCTTCGCCGTGATCGGCGTCGTGCTCGTGCTGGCGGCGATCGCCATCGTCTCGCTGCGAAAGGTAACGGGAGGTGCTGCCGGCGGCGCGCATTGAGACATCATCAGAAACTAACTGCGAAGTGATCTGGCAGTGCGGCAAGATGGTCGGCTTCGAGCTCGTCTCATAACATCGCCGACCGCTTGGAACGCTTCGGCTTAAGTCCCAACCCGAAGCGAGGCGCGCAATTTGCGAAGGCAGGCGATGACGGAGAGCGCGGTGATAAGGCCGGTCTTTGGGTTCTCCGACGGAATGTTTTCGATCGACATGGAGAAGCGCGCCGAGTCGGATTCCACTTCGATCCGATGCACGTTGCGGGTCGCGGTCGGATCCGCCCAAATCTGGACGCGGGTCCGGTCCGGGCCAATGCCGGCAAGCGACAGCGCGACCGCGACATTGAGATTGGCTGGAAATCCCTTCGCGGCCTCTCGCGCCGTGCCGTCGAAGATTTTTAGCGGCTCGGTAATTCGTTCGATGTCGATCTCGTTCTCGACGATATAGGGAGCACCCGTGAGCCCGCCGACCGGTTTGCGGGTCACCATCTGGACCGAGTGGATGGTTCCGACCGCAGCGGCCGTCACGGCGTCGAGACCGATCAGCGCGCCGGTCGGCACCAAGATCTGACCGCCGTTCGCTCTTGCAAGCTCGATCAAGTCATCATTCTCGAGCAGCGCGCCGACGCTGAGCACAACCGCACATTTTCCGCGCGCGACCACCGGTGCCACGATCGGCCTGATGAGTTCGCTGGGAGCGCATTCGACCACGATGTCGGCGGCCTCGGCGAGCGCCTCGATCGGAAGGATCTTTGGAATGGCCGTCAGACCGGACAGCCACGCGCGGTGTTTTTCGACATTCTGGACCGACACCGCGGCGAGCACCAAGCCATCTATCCCCTCGTCCAGCGCCGTCACAACCTTGGAGCCGATGGCACCCAGTCCCGCAACGGCAACCCGCACATTTGGTGATTTTGTAGTCATGAGCTGTCCGCTTCTGAAGTCCGATTGGACGGTATTTTAGCGGCGGCACTCGCCATTGATCTATCCGCCCTGCCCAAAAAGGCAGCACACTGACTAACGGTCTCCATATGACTGCCGTAACACATTGATCAATAACAAGCTTTGGCAGCGATCGGCGTGGCATACAAGTTGCGTGTTGCCGGCCATGCAGACGACCCAAGTCCAGTTAAGCGTTCGGAACATCCGGAAGTCGTTTTCCGGCAAGGCCGGCGAGATTGCCGTGCTCGACGACCTCTCTTTTGGCATTAACGAGCGCGATTTCGTCAGCATCATCGGACCGAGCGGCTGCGGCAAGACCACGATCTTCAACATCATCGCCGGACTGCTCGAACCCGATTCCGGCACCATGCATTACCGCGGTGCGGAGATCGAAAGCCTGCGCGGGCGCGTCGGCTACATGATGCAGAAGGATCTGTTGTTTCCGTGGCGCACCGTGCTCGGCAACGTGCTGCTGGGTCTCGAGACCCGCGGGGTCGATCGCGCGGAGGCCGAAGGCAAGGCGCGAGAATACCTCAAGGGTTTTGGTCTGTCCGGATTCGAGAGCGCCTATCCGAAGACCTTGTCCGGCGGCATGCGCCAGCGCGTTGCGCTGATCCGAACCCTGATCATGGATCCTGACATCCTGCTGCTCGACGAACCCTTCTCCGCGCTGGACTACCAGACCCGGCTCTATCTCGAGGGCGTGCTGAAGGATGCAGTGGAAACCTACAACAAGACCGTCATCTTGGTGACGCACGACATCGACGAGGCGGTCGCATTATCGAAGCGCGTCATTGTGCTCAGCGGACGCCCTGCCCGCGTGAAGATCGTGCACGACATCGATATCGCCGCGACTTCACCGATCGCCGCCCGCAGCGATGTCAGGTTTTCAGCCTACTTCCACGCGCTCTGCGCCGAACTCGACGTCCAGACCGAGAAGACCGCGTGACCCTCACGATGCCCGGCACAACTCCCCTGCCGAAGCGCAAACCGCGCGCTGCACGCCGGCGCGTCCCTTTCGACACGCCCCTCGGCCGCGCGGCGCTACAGGCGCTCGCGGTGATCGGCTTCTTCGCGCTTTGGGAAATAGGCGTCAGAATGGGGTGGATTTCAGCCTTCCTGATCGGCTCTCCCTTGGGAATCTTCGCCGTCGGATACAAGATGATCGCAAGCGGCGAGCTCGTGTCGGACACATGGTTCACCCTGTTCGAGGCTATTCTCGGCTTCGTCATCGGAACCATCGTCGGGTCGCTGCTCGGCCTCGCGCTCTGGTATTCCGTGTTTGTGGCTCGCTTGGTCGAGCCATTCATCGTCGCCATCAATAGCGTTCCGAAGATCGCGCTGGCGCCGATCGTGGTGTTGTGGTTCGGCACTGGGCTCGTTTCCAAGGTTGCGCTCTCGGTATCGCTCACCGCCATCGTCGCGTTGATCGCGGCCTATCAGGCCGCCAAGGACGCCGACGTCGATCTCCAGTCGTTGTTGATCTCGATGGGCGCGGACAAGCATCAGGTTTTCTTCAAGGCCGTGGTGCCGTCGACACTGCCGTCGATCATCGCGACCTTCCGGATCAATATCGGCTTTGGCCTTGTCGGCGCTGTGGTCGGCGAATTCATTTCATCGCAGCGTGGACTCGGCCACCTGATCTACACCGCCTCCAGTCTCTACGATCTCAATACGGTCTGGATCGGATTGTTCACGCTGATGATCATGGGGTTCGTCCTTTATTACGTGATCGACATCGTGGAGCGGACGAGCCTGCCCTGGAGGCAATCGAGCACTACGCATCAGGTTCAGATTTAGAAATCCAATGTCACACATACGGAGACGTCAGATGTCGTTGTCTACGCGCGTTGCCCGCGCCGCCGCGCTTGTCTCGGTCCTGCTTGCCACGCCGGTGCTCGCCGAAGGCAAAAAGGTCACGCTTTCGCAAGCCTTTCAATCGATGCTGTACCTGCCGCTATATGTTGCGATCGACGAAGGGTTCTTCACCGAGCAGGGCCTCGACCTCACCAAGGAGACGGCCGGCGCGCCGACGGTCGCGCTTTCCGCCGTCATCTCCGGCAGCGCGCAGTTTTCAATCCATGGGCCCGAATGGACCGCGATCGCGGCTTCCAAGGGAGCGCCAGTCGACATCATCGCCAACGTCGTGAACGGGGCGGCGGTGTGGATCGCGACCGCGCCCGACTTCAAATTCGACAGCATCAAGGACGTCAAGGGCCAGAAGGTCGTGACCGGGTTGATGCCTACCACCAGCACCTCGCTGTTCATGAAGCTGCTCAAGGAAAACGGCATGGACGCCAAATCCGACGTCGAGATGATCCAGGTTGCGATCGGCTCCGAACCCGGACCGTTTGTCGCCAAGCAGGCCGACATCGCCGTGATGTACGAGCCCGGGCTCGATCAAGCGGTCGCCAAGGGCATGAAGGTCGTGCTCGGATTTCCGAAGTTCTATGGCGCCTATGCATTCTCGGCCGTGACCGCGCGCAACGATGTCGATCCCGATACCGCCCAGCGCGTGGTGAACGGCATGGAGATGGCGATGCGCTTCATGACCAAGAACGAAGCCAGGACGGCCGAGATCGCCAAGAAGGAATTTCCCAACCTCGATCCCGCCGTGGTGGAGGCCGCCGTCAAGCGCATGCTGGTCGATGGCGTCTATCCGCCGAGCGTCGATATCACGGCGGATGCGCTGAAGGTGTCCATGGATACCCAGATTGCGCTCGGCAACCTGGCGGCGCAGCCGGACTACAAGACCTTCGTGGTGAAGAAATTCATCGAACCGGCGCTCGCCATGAAATAGGTCGCGGCGCCGATTGATCTGTCGTTTCGGTCTAGGCGACCCTCGTCTCAACTTATATCGTCCGGCACCTTACTGTCCGGGGATACGCCGACATGACCGAACAAAGCACACGCGCCAAATTTGAATCGCGGGCGGGGGTGCTCGAACTCCTGCGCCTGTTCCGGAATGACGAATCCAGCGCCGATCGATATGCCTCCGGTTGCCTGGAGCGTGCGAAGGCCGTCGAGCCCCGACTGAAAGCGTTCGAATATTTTCCCGTCGATACCGCGCGGCGGCCGGGCTTGCTGTCCGGCATTCCGGTGGCGATCAAGGACATCATCGCAACATCAGACATGCCGACGACGAACGGCTCGCTCGTTTACAGGGACCATGTTCCCACGGCCGACGCCTGGGTCGTCGAGCGGCTGCGCAATCTGGGTGCGACAATCTTCGGCAAGACGGTGTCGACTGAATTCGCCTGGCGACATCCGGGACCGACGGTCAATCCCTGGAACAGCCACCATACCCCGGGCGGATCGTCATCCGGATCGGCGGCCGCTGTTGCTGCCGGGATCGTACCACTGGCGCTCGGCACGCAGACGCTTGGCTCGGTCATCCGGCCGGCTGCGTTCAACGGCGTCGTCGGCCTCAAGCCGAGTTTTGGCGCGATCCCACGCATCGGCGTCCATCCGCTGAGCCCGTCGCTCGATCATGTCGGCTTCTTTGCCAGACGCGTCGACGACGTTGCACTCGCCTTGTCGCAGCTGTCGGGCTTAAGCGATCATGACCTGCATGGCCGGTCGCTTCCGCCCTTTCAGCTCGACGTCGACAAGGGCCTGGAACCCCTTGGTAAGCCGCGTCTTGCGATCGTGCGTTTTACGAAATGGTCGCGCGCAGAAGTCGAGCAGCAGAAGGCGTTCGAACTCGCAATCGAAAAAATGCGCGACGCCGGCGCCATTGTGGAAGAGCTCGAGTTGTCCGAGCTCGATCGCACTAACTGGAAGGCGATTAACGCCATTCTAGCCGCCGAGGCTGCCGTAATTTTCGCCAATCTTGTCGCGCGTTACCCCGACCGCACTAGCGATCATCTGAAATCGCTGGTCCAAAGCGGCAAGGCCGTCTCCGCCACCGATTACCTCGCAGCGAAGGCGTTGCAGGAAGAATGGCGCAACAAGCTCAGCCCCGAAATGTCAGGCCACGACGCGATATTGACGTTGCCGGCGTTCGGCGAGGCACCGCTTGGCCTGCACTACACCGGCGACGCCGAATATTGCGCACCGTGGACCTTGCTTGGCGTGCCCGCCGTGACGCTTCCGGTGGGTTTCGGCAAACACGGCCTGCCGCTCGGCCTTCAAATCGTCGCAGAGTACCATGGCGACCTTCGCTTGCTCCGGGTCGCAAAATGGATCGAGGCCGTTCTGAACTTTGATCCGGGCAGCCCAGGCGATTGACGACACGATTCGGGACGCGCGCCTTTGATTCAGAACACGACGACCGAACGGATCGACTTGCCTTCATGCATCAGGTCGAATCCATTGTTGATCTCATTCGCTCGTTGATCCGTCCGCTGCTTAGCCGACGGACTGGTCCGGTGAGCTTGTCGCTGCGACTAATGGAAACTGAAGGCGGACCTTGAGGCCTGGCTGGTTGTCCATCATCTCGATACGAACCCCATGGAGACGGGCCACGGCAGCGACGAGGCTGAGACCGAGTCCGTTTCCGGGGGTGCAACGGCTGCGCTCCAGTCGGTAAAAGCGCTTGAAGATGTTTTGAAATTCGTCGGCCGGAATTCCAGCCCCGTCATCGGCGACCGAAATCACAGCATGGCCATCGCTCTGACTGACTTCTACAGTCACCCGACCGGCTTCCCGGCCATGCTTGATAGCGTTGTCGACGAGATTGGCCATCGCATCGAACAGGAGATCTCTATCACCGGTGACGAGGACTCGTTGCTCCCCAACCGTACCGAGATGTCCACCTCTGTCCTCGGCCGCGGCATCGAAGAGCTCCACGACCTCCCTTGCGATCTCGGCCAGATTTACGGTGCGGAACGCGGATGTTCGATCACTCGTCTCAATCTGTGAGATCCGCGTCAGCGAGGAAAACATCCGCAAGACGCTGTCAAGATCCGTCATTGTCTCGTTGATCAGCGATTGGTCTTGATCGGCGTCGCGGTAACGACTGCAAGCTTTCTCCAATCGCCCGCGAATGCGAGCCAAAGGCGTCCGCAAATCGTGCGCCACATTATCGGTAACCTGCTTTACTTCCCCCATCAACGCTTCGATGCGGTCGAGCATCGTATTGAGATTCTCCGCAAGCCGATCCCATTCGTCCCGTGTCCCGCGCAGCGGTATCCGCGAGCTAGGCCCAGTTTCCATGATGGCTCGGCTGGTCGCATTGATAGCTTCAATCCGTCCGACCGTGCGCCGTGTGACGGAAATGCTAACCGACCCCGCAAGAACGAATATCAACGCTGCGCTCCAGGCGAGCGCCGCGTAGATCGCTTTCGCGAATTGATCGAGGTCATCGATATCTTTTCCGACCAGAAGGTGGTAACCGTCCGGCAGAGTTTCAAACATCGCTCGCAGCGCTGCATCCGGCTTCCACTCCGGCGCACTGAAGTTGGCCCATCCGCTCATGTCCTTCAATGCCCGTGGCCAGACGCTGAGATTGCCGGCGACCGGAGCAAACGAAGGCTCTGCCAGCAGATAGAGGCTGCCTTCGAAGCGTCCATCGGCGATGTGTTGCTCGATCGCGCCAATCAACCCAGCCCGTCCCGCGCTATCGTACGCTTTCTGCAATGTTGCATGCTCCGCGGCGATGGCGCGATCTGATCGGCTCAATACGTACGTAGCGGTGGACCAATAGACATACGCGAAGAGTGTGCAGACGGCCGCGCCGAAAATGCCGATGGAGATCAGCGCCAGCTTGAGCGTGGATGATCGAAATGTCTCAGCAAGGAGCACGGACGCAAAACCCGACGCCACGGACGGTATGGATCAGCGGATAGGCCTGGTGACTGTCGACCTTGCGGCGGACGCGTCCGACATAAACGTCGATAATGTTGGTCGTGGGATCAAAATGCAGATCCCAGACATGTTGCAGCAGCATCGCGCGGGGAACAACCTGGCCTTCGTTGCGAACCAGATACTCAAGAACCTGGAACTCGCGTGGCAACAATTCTATTTCCAGGTCACCGCGGCTCACTGTCCGGGACACCAGGTCCATCTCGAGATCACCAACGCGCAACACGGTTTCCTTGACGACGGCCGCGCTTCGTCGGGCGAGAGCCTCGACGCGCGCCAGCAATTCCGCGAAGGCAAATGGTTTGACCAGGTAATCGTCGCCACCGGCGCGCAGTCCACGCACCCGATCATCGACCTCACCCAGCGCGCTGATAATCAACGCGGGCGTGACGATCCCGGCCTCCCTCAAGCATCGGACGACAGCAAGTCCATCGATGCCCGGAAGCATGCGGTCGATAGTCATCACGGCATATGCGGTAGAACGCCCGCGGCTCAATCCGTCATCGCCGTTGTCCGCGAGATCAACCCGGTAGCCGTTCATCGCCAGGAAATCCGCTAGCTGCGCGGCTGTCTCCGGGTCGTCTTCAATGACGAGAATGCGGCGCTGTCCTTGAGGCATGATCTCGCGTCTCTCTTGATCAAAGTCAGATACCATGTTGCCCTCTTGCAGGCCATCTTGTCACAAATTCGAAATCTGAAAACTAACTTATGCGTCAGAAACTGACGCATAAGTAATTTGATTATCTTGTCTCGAGTGAGCGACACTCCGCGCGCACACAATCAACGGAGGGACCACTATGGTGAGCAAGATAGCAATCGCAGTGACCGCGGTGATAGCCATCATCGTCGGTTCTACCTTGAGCGCGTCGGCGATGCATGGCGGGGGCGGGATGGGGCATGGCGGGATGGGCGGATGGCATGGTGGATATAGTCATCCCGGTTTTAGCCATCACGGCTTCGCGTTCCGTCACGACCGAGATGATCGTTTCGCGTTCCGTCACGATCGAGACCGGGATGATCGATTTCGTTTCAGGCACCGGTTTTTCCGGAACGAGTTCGTGTTCGCCGGGGTACCGTACGGCTACGACGACGACTGTTATATCCGTGTGCGGACCCGCTGGGGTTGGCGCTTGCGGTCGGTCTGCTACTGAGGCAAGCGATCAGTCCGACGCCTGACCGGGTGGCCTTGCGCAGCGCGCAGCGCCGCCCGGTCTTCGGGAAGCCGTGGTGGCGTGGGGGCCAGTCGCCGCGGGCGCTCCTTGCGCTCCAGGGTCTGGAACGCGGCCTGTCGGAACAGGCGCGGGTGATCGAACAGACCGATAGGGAATGGATCGCCGGCCGGAATCCGGGCTGTGGTTTTAGCTCACCAGGTAGAACATGTACTGCCCGCTGCTCGGTTTGTAGCGCCAGACCTCTCCCCCACGCGCCGTTAGCGGTGTTGGACATGAAGGCCGTTATTTCAGCCGCTCTCGAATCTGGTCGAGTCCAGCCTTGGCACACGCCTCGTCGGCCGCAAGGAATAGCTCATGTCCGACGGTATTGGTGGCTCCCTGCACCGCAACGACAACCGGCTTCAGCCGCGGCTGACCGATACCAACGGGACTGATGAAGTCCGGATCCTTGGGCGGCGGGATGCCCGGCTGCCGTCGCCGCGGCGAAAGCCGCAACATCAAATTCAATTACGAAATCTGGACCGACGCCGTGAAGCACGGCGACCCTTAGGGAACCATCGTGGTCCAGTTCGTAATATGCCTTGCCCAAACCGATCAGGACCGGCGGATCGATCCGGTTCTTGGTTTGCTGACGATCGATCCCGATCATGAGAATGCCGTTTGGGAGGCGATCGGCGTACGCTGACCGCCGCCAGCTATTGGTTTGGGGAGCGCAGACCCCTATCCACTCACCGCCGTCGCTTGCGCCGTCGCTAATCTGCGTGCGGCCCTGTCCTGGTAATATTGCAGGTTGATTTCGAGATCGATCGCATTTCGGACGGCCTCAATCGCAGCTTTGCGAAGGCGTTCTTTGGTTGCAGCGTGGGCATCGAGGTCGACCTGGGAGAGCGCGCTGGCAATTTCGTGTGCAGTCGTCTGCAGCTCTTCGGGGGCAACTGCTCGGTCGAGATAACCAGCAATCGCTGCTTCACGCGGCGCCAAGGTCTCGCCCGTCACGACACGATTGAAGTAAGCCGGTGTTAGCCGGTAACGAGTTAGCTCAATCGCGAAATAAGGAACGGTGAGTTTGATCGCGACTTCGTTCAACCCGATTCGGAAAGGGCCGTCCGCGCCAATGCGGACATCCGAGCCCAGCAACAGGAACGCACCCATCGGAAGCGCATGCCCGGTGCACGCGGCCACCACAGGCAAGGGAAATGACAGAACACGAAGCGCCAGGTCAGCGCCCAGCCGCATCATCTCGTAGACTTCCTCTGACACACCGCGCGCAAAGACGTTCAGATCGAATCCAGCCGAAAAGATCTTTTCCCTCCCGGTAAGGATAACAACCGCTCTCTCGCGCTGAGCCCGATCAAGGGCGCCATGCAGCGCCTTGAGCATCGTCGGCGACATCACGTTGACCTTGCCGTCGTCCATCGTGATCTTAGCAACCGGTCCGGTTCTTTCATAAGTGACAGGCTCAGTCATTTCCGGGGTTCTCCACACGAGTCAATTTTTCCAGTCCACTGTTTCGAACCGGCTGTGTCACGCGATCCAATCTCGGGACCTAAGAATACAGATTATTACTTCATACATGAACTATATCAGTTTGCAATACACGCATGCGCGAAGGGATAGACTCACGCCTTGGCGTTCGCCGAGTGCCGGCAACCCCTCGATGGCCGTACACGCTGGTGGGCCGCCCCTGGTCGCCGCGCGGCAGCGCAAGACTTCTGCAGAAAGCCCAACGAAGTCCCGTCACTGACGCTTCAGTGCCCCTGTACTCTGTCGCAAGGAGGCATCGTAAGGCGACCAGCGTCGACAGACCATTGGTCGGTTTTTTAGAGCTCGCAGGGTTAAGCTCCTGGCGGAGATTCGGTTTGAAACAGGCCGGCCGGCTGGAAGGGAATCACGTTTCGTACGGGGCGGCCAAATGTCCGTTCACAGATAGAGCCGGTCCTGGAGCTTTGTGCCCACGGGTTCGATCCTTCGCTGCTGGAGACCATCGTTGCCGTTCGAGGCGGCACCGGACGCCTTCCTGGATCAGGCCGTCAGCGTCGCAACCGGTCGCCCCTGACTCCTGTGGCTTGTCTTCAGGGAGTTCAAGCTGATGCCCGGCGAACGCCGCGTCGGGGGCGCTCGTTACCGGAAGGCTTCAGCCATTAACTTTCCAAACGAGATTTTCGACTGCCCCACTCTCGGATGGCTCCGACTAGACGTGACATGTCAAAATAGACTTCGTTGCGATAAATCAGCTTGCCCCGTAGCTGAACCGTGCAGACCCCCTGGCAAATGATGACATGATCGCCGACCGGCGCGTCCAAGCGCCATTTGTTCAGAAAGCCGTCCTCGAGTGGCAGGGAGCCCGTATGGGTCCAAGTCCAATCAGGATTGTTGGTGAGGAGTTTGGACAGATACTCGATTAAGGCAGGCTTCCCGGAGAGCCCGTCAGGAATCGAGGGGTCCGAGTAGAAGACGTCGTCCGTGTAGAACGCCGCGAGCCGCGGCGGATCGTGGCCAGTCCACGCCGGTAGCCATTCCGACGCGAAAGCCTTCGCCTCATCAGCTGTCATCGCCGCTCCCAATCATCCGCCGCTGCCGAAATCGCCGTGGCGTCCGGCTCCCTTCGCAAATCTCGCGACGCCTGTTGCGCCTTCGGCCTTGAATGTTCCCTCCGAATTGCTCCATTCGCGTTCCAGAGCGGCAAGCTCGGGCAGTCCATGCTGCAAATGCACGGAGCGGCGATCTGCGCGCAACGATATCTGCGGAAATTGTGCAATCCGACGCGCCATATCCTCGGCGGCCTGTCGCGCCTGCCCTTTTGGCACGACCATTTCGCACAAGCCGATGCGCAGGCATTCTTCAGCCTCTACCTTGCGACCCGTCATGATGAGTTCGAGCGCGCGCCCCTGGCCCACGAGGCGCGGAAGACGCACCGTACCACCATCCGTCAACACGACGCCCCAACGGCGATTGTAAATTCCCATGTAAGCGCCTTCAGCCATCACGCGACAGTCAGCCCAAAGCGCAAGCTCCATACCGCCAGCTACCGCCGGTCCCTCAATTGCAGCGATCACCGGCTTGCCCAAGCAAAGGCGAGAAGGTCCCATCGGCCCTCGCGGGATCGGGCCGCCATCCTTCGGAAATTCCAACGATCTATGCGTTGCTTTGTTTTCCGGAGTGGCAATGCCGCGCGCCGCCAGGCTTTTCAAGTCTGCCCCCGCACAAAATACTCCTCCCTCTCCCCAAAGTACCGCGACATCCGCCGCATCGTCGGCATCGAAGGCCACGAACGTATCGTGCAGCGCATCGGCATGGTCCGGATCGACCGCATTGCGCACTTCGGGACGGGACTGAATAACCGTTATCACACGACCATCGCGTTCAACGCGAACCGGCATAGTTGCCTCCTTGGGTCAATATCGTCATCGCGTTGCCGGCCGAAACGGCGAGGCTCCAATTTGTGCGCCAAAAAATCACTTCGGCTCGCAAAATGGCGCCGGCAGAGACGACTGACGCTTTGATGGCCATCAACAAACTCGATCCTGACGGGGCGCACAAACGAGGAAATTGCCGCGTTCGCATCACCTGCGGTAATGCGAAAACGTCCACACCACGCCGTTGCCTGGAGCGCGAGACGTCTGGCCGCCACTCGGTCTACCGCCGGATCGCTCGCCTCTCGAAGCCGTTACTGTCGGGCACATTATTCAAATGCCTGTCCACAAAACGTACAGCCACGGGGTACAGATGCGGAATACCGACAGGTATGTCGCCTCTCAGGCAATCACGTCTTCTGTTCCGATGCGAATAGCAGAGCGTCATCGAGGCGATCATTACCCCAAAACATTTCGTTGCCGACGAAAAAAGTGGGCGCACCGAATATCCCTTTGTCG
>JBATYU010000323.1:0-2619 GCA_049674245.1 Bradyrhizobium sp.
GCAAATTGCGTCCGCACCGACACGCTATTGTTTGCGGCCTCCGCACGGGTGAGAGCAATAACCTCAAGGATGGCATCGTCGATCGCTACGGCGTCCTTTCGTGCGGGCACCTTCTTAACGAGCGCACGAACTCGCTCGACGATCTCGCCTGCGCGATCCCCCTCCTTGACAATCAGAGAGAGCGCGTCATCCACCTCGCGAAAATTCGGTGGATCCGCGCTTAGCCAGCGCCGAGCAGCCAACGCGTATGTGACTGCCGCTGTGATCGGCTGGTTCACTTCATGGGTGATCGAGGCCGTCAACTGGCCCATCGTCGCCACGCGGTTGGCGTGCGCCAGCGCCATCTGCGCCTCGCGATATTGCCGCTCGCGGCGGGTGCTCTCCAAGGCAATGGTGGCTTGCGCAGCGAAGTCGCTGAATAAGGAAATCTGTCTGTCGGTGAACGGCTGCACCTGTCTGCGGCCCAGAGCAATTATCGCGACTATCTCGTTGTCTTTGAGCAACGGCACAGCCAGGCCCGTTCGAAAACCTGCGTTGACCGCCGCGATCCAATAATCATCCCGATCGCCTTCAAGTGCTGTAAAGTCGGGGATGTGGGTGGGTAACCCGCTTGTGGCTAATCGACTCAGAAGGCTCCCCTTTTCTGCGAGTGCTGGGAATGATGACCACACCTGACTAACAAAAAGGGGGTCCCCTTGCACCGCCACGAGACGATGGCCGCCTTCTTCGGAGCAACGTAAGGTGCCTATGTCTGCTCGGCAGAGACGTGTGGCGCTGTCGAGGATGGCCTCGAAGATGGGCTGCAAGTCGTGCGGCGAGCTCGCAATGGCGCGCAGCACTTCCGAGATGGCCGTCTGTTGCTCGATGAGTTCGGTCACCCGATCTTGCGGCTCGGAAGCGGTCCCTTCTCCGTGGATACTCTCGTTCATGCGGAGCAGGTCCTCGGCTTAGACGGTGAGGACAACATAATGGCTCCAGCCGCAGTTCGCGATAGCTCTCATGGCCGTCCAAACCGAAGACGCGGCCAAACATCCAACGTCTGCTCTGGGTCCAGCGACTGGCAGAATTGTTCGTTTCCAATTCATCGTAGTTGAGAAAGTATTTCTGCACGAAAGTTCGAAGTCGGAGTTTTCACACAGCCTGGGTCAGGCTGTGTGAAAACATCACCTCGTCGGCGCAAAGAAGCCTTGACCAACCGCGATCTTAGCACGTCGCGACGCCTGCGCGGTAGGCTTGCCAATGCTTGGATGATAAACGAATAGCGAAGCGTATCCGAGATTACTTCACAAGGAGAATGCCATGCCCAGGACAAAGGTGTCTGTCCCTGATGTAGCTGAGGTCGCCCCCGGGCTGTGGTCAAACGCCATACGCGCGGGTGACATGCTGTTCATCTCCGGCCAGGTAGCACGTCCCTTTGAAGGCGGCACCGGGATAGTCGGGAAGGATGAGTACGAACAGACCAGGCAAATATTTTCACGCATTGAGCGCATCATCAAAGCGGCCGGTGGAACGATGAACAACTTGGTCAAGATGACGATCTACGTAGTCGATATCAAGAACAATACCGAGGTCTGGCGAGCGCGCCGCGAGTTCTTCACGGGAGATTTTCCCGCTTCCACGCTTGTAGAAGTGCGGTCCCTTGCAAAGCCGGAAGTGTTGGTGGAGATAGAAACCGTCGCCTATCTGGGTAGGAGTTAAAATTCCGCGTTGAGTCAATCGCGCCGGTTTTACCCTCTACCGCAACTTCCAGTCTGCACCGATCAACGGAAATCATCGGACCGGCCCGGCTGGTCCGGTTCGTGCCAATTCCAGCCGCGAGCCACCCTTCCTCCTGCTCGGGCTGTCGTGTATGAGAGATTTGCACCGGTACGTGCCGATAGTCCCCAGGAGCGAATTGGCGGCGTGGATGGTGGCGGTTAGTTAATCCGAAGATCGCGATCTGACACTTGATCGACGCAAGCGCGGACTGGCATTTCAACCGGGGCATGGCATGGCAAATCGATTTACGATGGCGCAATCCACCGCGGCGATCCGGCGTTGGGGGCCTCCTGCCATCGTGACACTCGCGGCGATGGCCGCACTGACGGCGTTGACCGCTGACGCCGCGGCGAGACAGGCGCGCCCACCAACCGAGGCAGTGGCGCCGCGCGATGCGGGCGAGCCGATCATGGCGATCGTGTCGATCAAGAGCCAGCAGGTCACCTTCTACGACGCCGACGGCTGGATCCTGCGCGCGCCGGTGTCGACCGGCACCACGGGACGCGAGACGCCAGCCGGCGTCTTCGCCCTCATCGAGAAGGACAAGGACCACCACTCCAGCCTCTATGACGATGCCTGGATGCCGAACATGCAGCGCATCACCTGGAACGGCATCGCGCTGCACGGCGGGCCGCTGCCCGGCTATGCGGCCTCGCACGGCTGCGTGCGGATGCCCTTCGACTTTGCGGAGAAGCTGTTCGAAAAGACACGGATCGGGATGCGGGTGATCATCTCGCCTGATAACGCCGAGCCGGTCGAGTTCTCCCATCCGGCGCTGTTCATGCCGAAGGCGGAGGCCATCGCGGCCGCGCCGGTCACGGCCGAGGCGCTCGCCCGCGAGGCCGACGAGGCCGCCAGGAC
>JBATYU010000324.1:0-8356 GCA_049674245.1 Bradyrhizobium sp.
TCGAACAGCCGGCGATGATCGGCCTGGCAGCCGCGGCCGGGTCCGCCATGCAAATAGACCGCAGCAACGCCGTCCGCGCGGCCGACGCTTTCGACGTAAATCTCGTGGCCGTCGCCGACCGGGAGCATTTCCGAGGTCAGCGGTGCGAAGGGGTCGGGCCGTTTGCTTGATGATTTTCCGGCTTCGGCGTCAGGCGCCATGGTCGCCGCCTGTCTCCAGCGTCCCACCGGCGAAATTGCGATAGAGCAAACGATTGTTGTCGGAGACCGCTTCGCGCTCCGCCTCGGCGAAAATCTCCGCATGCTTCGGCGACAGCGTGCAGGCGGGATCGGTGTTGCCGGCGTCGCCAGTCAGCGCAAAGGCCTGGCAGCGGCAACCGCCGAAGTCGATTTCCTTGAATTCGCAGCTTTTGCACGGTTCCGGCATCCAGGCGGTGCCGCGATAGCGGTTGAAGGCTTCGGAGTTTTGCCAGATCCAGGCGATCGAACGGTTCGATCGCACCGATAGGAACTCAAGCCCGGTGATCGTCTCCGCGGCATGGCAAGGCAAAATCTTGCCGGCGGGAGAGATGTTGAAAAACTGCCGGCCCCAGCCGCCCATGCATTTCTTCGGCCGCAGCGCGTAGTAATCCGGCACCACATAGTCGATCGCGAGGATGCCCTTTAGCCGTATCTGCGCTTCCTCGACGAGGCGGCTTGCCTCCTCGATCTGCTTGAGCGTCGGCATCAGCGCGGCGCGGTTCTTCAGCGCCCAGCCGTAATATTGCACATTGGCGACCTCGAGCCGGTCGGCGTCGAGATCGACCGCCATCTGGATGATCTCAGGCAATTGATGCAGGTTCTGGCGATGCATGACCGCATTCACCGTCAGCGGCAAATCCACCTCGCGCGTCCATTTTGCAGCCTTGATCTTCTTTTCGTGCGCGTCCTTGAAGCCGGCCACCCGGTCGGCGACGAGCGGCTCGTTGCCTTGAAAGCTGATCTGCACGTGACACAGCCCGGCATCGGCCAGCGCGCCAAGCCTTTCCCTGGTCAGCAGCACCGCCGAGGTGATGAGGTTGGAGTACAGCCCGACATCGCTTGAGTGCTGCACCAGTTCGACCAGATCCTTGCGCGCGGTCGGCTCGCCGCCGGAGAAATGAATTTGCAGCACGCCGATCTCGGCGAGTTCGGTCAGAACCTTTTTCCATTCTTCGGTGGAAAGCTCGCTGCCGGCGCGATCGAGTTCGACCGGATTGGAGCAATACGGGCATTGCAGCGGACAGCGATGGGTGAGCTCCGCCAGCACCGCAAGGGGAATGCCAAAAGTCTCCGCGGTCGAGCGGCGCTGTTCCAGCGCTGCCAGCCCATCGCCGGGATCGACAGTTTTGCGGTCAGCGAGAATTTCACTCATGAGGTCTTCTCGCGCGCTTGCGTCAAAAATCCCTTGTCGGCAAGGTCCTGCAGCATGGCGATGACGTCGGTTGCGATTGCTTCGCGAGGGGCGGCATATTTGGCCGCGAGCTGATCGACCATCACCCCGACGCTGCGGACGCCGTCGCAGAGTTTTAGCACTTCTACCGCGATTTCGTCAGGTGCCAGCACCCGCTCCGGCGCCAGGACCACCCAAACTTTTCGCGTCTCGTCGAATTTCAGTTTTGCGTGCCGCGGCAACACCGGCCGGCTGGTTTCGCTGACGCTGATGTTGCGTGCATCTGCCATCGCTTCGCCTCTAGTTCGCTTTGGGCACGAACGCGCCCGGCGGGACGTGGCCGTCGACATAGGCATGATACAGCGCGTCGAGCTGGACCCACAGCACGTTGGTCTTGAAGATCAGCGCGTTGCACACCGCTTCGCGCTCGGCGTGCGTCCTGGCGTGCTCTTTGACGTATTCGAGCGCGAAACCGGCATCGCGCGGCGCCTGCTGCAGGCGGCGGCTGAAATAGCTCATGATATCGGGATTGACGAAGTCATAGTGCTGCAGCATCCCGCTGATGCGCTCTTCGTGCAGGTTCGGCGCAAACAGCTCGGTGAGCGAGGAGGCGATGGCTTCCAGCGGCGTCTTGTCGCGGCAGAAATGCACATAGGCTTCCACCGCAAAGCGCGTGGCGGGGAGGATGCCTTCGGTCGATTCCACATAGGCGCTGTCGAGCCCAAGTCCCTCGGTCAGCTTGAGCCAGCGCTCGATGCCGCCCTCGTGGCCTGGATCGCCGTCGTGATCCTCGATCCGGTGCCGCCATTCGCGCCTTATGCCACGGTCGCGGAAGCGCGAGATCACGACCGCGTCCTTTAGCGGTATCGTGCTTTGGTAATAATAGCGGTTCAGCGCCCAGGCCTGCACCTGGCCTTTGTTCAGCTTGCCGCCGTGCAACAGGCGATGAAACGGATGCAGGCTGTGATAGCGCGTGGCGCCGATCTGGCGCAGCGCGGTTTCCAGCTCGCCGGCGTTGTTGAGCGGGACGGCTTTGCCGACCGAATAGGCCGTCATGGATTGACTAGTTCCTTGACCAGTTCCTTGGTTGGTTACGGCGTTCAAAGCACAATCTCCGTTCCGTCGGCGGCGATCTGCCAGCCCGCACGCTCGGCGATCTTGCGCTCGGACGAGCCGCGCAGCAGTGCCGGGTTGGAATTGTTGATATGCAGAAACACCTTTTGGCCGATATCGAGGCCGTCAAGGGCGGCGATGGCGCCATCCTCTCCTGACATTGCGATATGTCCCATGGCTTGTCCGGTCTTGTTGCCGAGGCCAGCTGCGATCAGCTCGTCGTCGCGCCACACCGTGCCATCGAAGAACACCAGCGGCGCGCCGGCAAGCCGTGTCTTGAGTTCATCGGTGACGACGGCGCAGGCGGCCACGAAGTAGAAGAATTTTCCGCTTCTCTTGTCCTTAATGCGAAGACCGATCGTGTCGCCGGCGCTGTCATCGCCACCCGGATGAACCTTGCCTTCGAGATACCAGGCGCCTTTGCCGGAGACCGCGAAGGGCAGGATTTCGATCCCTGACGGCGAACCGTCGGGTAGCGTCGGTTCAAACGGCTGATCCGCGTCGATCGGTTGGCGCCGTACGTTGTTCTCGCTCAGCACGTTGAAGATGCTGTTGGCCTTGAGGATGGCGAGCACCCTGGCGTGGGCGTAGATCGTGAACGGCGAGCCCTCGCGCATCGACAGAAGGCCTGCGACCGCATCGATCTCGCCATTGGTGAGAATGACGCCCGCGATCGGGCTCATGCGAAGCTGGCCCGCCTTGGGATGAAGCCGCGGCGTCGCGATCAGTTGCTGGCGCAGATCGGGAGACGCGTTGATCAGGAACCAGTGATCGCCGTCGGCGCCGACCGCGATCGAGGCTTGCGTGCTCCTGAGTTCGGGATGCTCGGTTCTCGCTGCCCGGCACACCGGACATCCGCAATTCCATTGCGGGACACCGCCGCCTGCCGCCGCGCCCAGGACGACGACGCGAAGCATGATCCGTCTCTCCTGGAGGTATTGTTAAAGTGCTGCAAGGTCAAAACGTTTTGCAAATCAAGCATCGACGGCAAAACGTTTCGAAGGTGGACGCCGATGAGGACACAACTCCACTATCGGGAACGTGTCACGCCCGGAGGTCCACCTGCGCCAAACGTAGAACGATCGCTGCCCGTTACTTGCGGGCGGCGCACGCATACATGTTGATTTCCATGCCGACCGGCACTTCGATGATTTTCGGTGCTTTCCAGGCCATTTGGCTCTCCTTTTTGGAACCGGACGAATTCCGCCCTGCCCTATAAAGTACTGCCGAAAGAAGAGTTCGCCAGCGAAATCTTTTTCCCGTGAGTTCCGGCGGGCGTCTTGCTGCATCGCGAAAGGCGCTGCCTGGCCGGCGGCAAGATGCTGCAAAAGCGCAGGTTATCAACGGCTTCAGAACCGCCGGCCGGAGACGAAACGCTGAGCAAGGTCCGGCGGCGCGCCATCAGCTTTCAGATAAAGAACTTGTGAGATTGGCATGCCTTCCTTTTTGGTGCATTCGACCCCACTGGATGGAGCCATGCCACGATATTTTTTCAACACCCGGATCGGCGATGACCTGATTGACGATCCCGAGGGCGACGAGTTGCGTAACCTCGATCGCGCATGGGAAGTGGCGCGCGCCATGATCCGTGAGGTGCTCAGGATCGAAGGCGCGCAGCCGGACCTGCTGACTGCCGTTATCGAAGTCACCGACGACGACGGCGAGATCGTGCTCGAGTTCCCGTTTGCGGAGGCGCTCATCGACATGCCGGATGAGCGGATCACCAAGCACTAGTCGCGGCTGCCGCGATCACATAACCCGCGCCAAACCTCCGGATGGCCTTGCTCCCATGGGCGCGCTAGAACACGTGCCGTCAAACGGAGCGAGCCATGCAAGATCTCTGGCGCCTGTCGGCCGCCGACTTAGCTAGCCTGATCAAGTCGAGGAAAATCTCCGCCAAGGAGGCGGCAGCCGCCGCCCTGGCGCGGCTCGATGCCGTGAACCCTGCGATCAACGCCGTGGTCGATCACCGCCCCGAGGACGTGCTGAAACAGGCGGCAGCCGTCGATGCCGCGCTGGCTCGGGGCGAAGACGTAGGCCCGCTCGCCGGCGTGCCGGTGACGGTGAAGGTCAATATCGACCAGCAGGGATTTGCCACCACCAACGGGCTGAAACTGCAGCGTGACGCGATCGCGACCAGCAACAGTCCCGTGATCGACAACTTGAAGAAATCCGGCGCCGTCATTCTCGGGCGCACCAATTGTCCGGCATTTTCCTATCGCTGGTTCACCACCAATTTGATCCACGGCGACACCAAAAATCCGCGCGATCCCTCGGTCACGCCGGGTGGCTCCTCGGGTGGCGCGGGTGCCGCGGTCGCCGCCGGCATCGGGCATATCGCGCATGGCACCGACATTGCGGGATCGATCCGCTATCCGGCTTACGCCTGCGGCGTTCACGGCCTGCGGCCGACGGTCGGACGGATCGCGGCCTTCAATCCGGGCCTGCCGGAGCGCACCATTGGGCCGCAGATCTCGGCCGTGTCCGGCCCGTTGGCGCGGACCATCGGCGATCTCAGGATCGCGCTCGCCGCGATGTCGGGAAAAGATTTTCGCGATCCCTGGTGGGTGCCGGCGCCATTGGAGGGACCTGTGATGCCAAAGCGCGCCGCGCTTTGTCTTAATCCCGATGGGCTCGAGACCGTGAGCGAGGTGAAAGCGGCAATCGCCGATGCCGGCAAACGGCTTGAGCGCGCCGGCTGGAGCGTCGAAGAGATCGCCACCACGCCGCCGCTGCGCGAGCCTGCCGAGCATCAGACCAAGCTGTGGCTTGGCGACGGCTATGAGGCGCAACTGGAAGCGGCCGAGCGCGAAGGTGATCCCGGCGCGCTCGCCTGCCTGCGCGGCAACCGGTCGAAGGTTTTTCCGTTCGACGCTGCCGCGTTCTCGAACGCCTTGACGCGGCGCGCGACGCTGACGCGACAATGGCTGGAATTCTTTGAGAAATACGCCGTGCTGCTGATGCCGGTATCGGCGGAACTGCCGTTTCCGGATCAGCTCGACCGCAAGGACGATGCTTCCTTTGCGCGGGTCTGGCGCGCGCAATTGACCCAAATTGCCATTCCCTTCATGGGCCTGCCTGGGCTAACCGTCTCCACGGGATTGGTGGGGCGCATTCCCGTCGGCGTCCAGGTCGTCTCCGGCCGTTACCGCGAGGATTTATGCCTCGCCGCGGGCGAGGCGATCGAAGCCGGTGGCACGCCGCCGGCGCCGATCGATCCGGTTTCCTAGAGCGAAGAGAGCCGACCGATGGCAGGCATTTATGATTTCACGGCGGCCTCGCTTGCAGGCGAGGAAGTTCCGCTGAAGCGGTTCGAAGGCAAGGTGCTGTTGATCGTCAACACCGCCAGCGCCTGCGGGTTCACCCCGCAATACAAGGGCCTGGAGGCGCTGCATCGCGAGCTTGCGCCGCGCGGCTTTGCCGTGCTCGGATTTCCGTGCAACCAGTTCGGCAGCCAGGAGCCCGGCGACGCCAGACAGATCGAACAGTTTTGCTCCAGCAATTACGACGTGACGTTTCCAATGTTCGCCAAGATCGACGTCAACGGCGGCAAGGCGCATCCCTTGTACGCTTACCTGAAAGGCGAGAAGTCCGGCCTGCTCGGCGCCTCGATCAAATGGAATTTCACCAAATTCCTGGTCGACCGTTCGGGCAAGGTGGTGGCGCGGCATGCGCCGACCGCAAGGCCCGAAGGCCTCAAGCGAGAGATCGAGGCGCTGCTGTGAACGAAAAGAGCGAGACGATGAGCGACCAATTGCCCGACCGCCTGTCGGTCGATCCGAACAGCCCGTATTACAATGCCGAGGTGCTGTCGCGCGACGTCGGCATTCGCTTCAAGGGCGCGGAGAGGACCAATGTCGAGGAATATTGTGTCAGCGAGGGCTGGGTGCGCGTGACCGCCGGCAACGCCAAGGATCGCCACGGCAACCCGCTGACGATCAAGGTTCACGGCCCGGTCGAGCCGTATTTTCGCGACAAGACGCAGTCCTGACTTGGTCCTCCGTCATTGCGAGGAGCACTTGCGACGAAGCAATCCACAGTCACTATGCCGTGCTATGGATTGCTCACATGGGGAATGTGTGTGTCAAGGATGGGCGGTCACCTTTTTGTTCGACTGCGGCCACCTCTTCGTCCCGACCGCGGGCTGTGCCGGATGGCGCGCGCAGATCAAGTCAAGGCCGGCCCTTTAGGGCCGCCGCGCAGCGGCTTGGCCTTGAGTTGAGCGAGCACGCCATCATGCTCGGCCTGTCGGGACCGATAGAGGCTCCTCGTGTTGGCGGTTCGGTCAGGGCATCTGGAATCCTCGCATTTGCGATCCAAGGTTCGAGCCGGTTTGGCGATCTGGGTTGCTTGCCAGATCAAACTCACATTCGGTCGTCGCGCGAGGCGACTGCACCAAGATTCCGCTTGCGGCGGGCAGGCTCGAGAGGACGAGGCCATTCTTCGTTGCGGCGTTTGAAGCCATGCAATCCATCGGTTCGTCCACCCGGATCTTCCGAGGCTGATCGGGCCTCGGCAGATGGGTTATGGTTCTTTCGTCGCGCGCGGGCGGCCAAGCACGCCGCTCGGTGCGGTCCAGGATCAGGCGACGGGCTTCATCACGGCCCCCTCGATGACGACGCCCTGGGTGACATACTTCCACAATGCCACGAGAAGCTTGCGCGCCAGCGCCACGATCGCGCGCTTGCGGCCTTGCGGGCTTCGCTCCTTGAACCAGCGCGTCAGGGCCGACTGCGGCTGGTGACGTATCCAGAGCCAGGCGAGCTGGATCATCGTGGTCCGCAGCCTTGGATTGCCGGCCTTCGACACGCCCTGCTCGTGCCGGATGCCTCCGCTTTGCCAGGGCGTCGCCGCAAGGCCCGCATAGGCGGCGACCTGGCGGCGGTTGGAGAACTGCCGGTAGAACGCCTCCGACCAGAGCACGGCAGCGAAGTTGGCGCCCATTCCCTTCAAGGCGAGCAGCATCGTGACCGCGTCCGGCGCGGCCTCTTCGCTTGCAGGCTTTCTCGCCGCCGCCAGCAGGGCATCCCGCTCGGTCTCGACCGCCTCGATCTGTTCCAGAAGCAGTTCGGTCCGATCGAGTTCGCGGCCGATCTGCGCTTTCAAATGCGCCGGCAGCTCCCGCCCGTCGCCCGTGCGCAAGGCCTCAAGCCGCGCCCGCCGATCGCGCCGCAGCGGCTCGTAATCGGATATCCCCTGCGCGAACAGAAGACCCTTGATCCTGTTCACATGCGTGATGCGCTCGGCGATCAAGGCCCGTCGTTCGCGACAAATCCGCCGCCGATCCTCCTCTTCGGGCGAGGGCGCAACTACCATCGCACAGACCCGTGGTTCGCCGCGCTTGTAGGCGAGAAGCGCCCGCAGCAGCGTCTCCCCGTCAAGCCGGTCCGTCTTGGCGCGCCTGCGACGCCGCGGCGTCGCGATCGAAGCGGGATCGACCACATGGCTCTCAATGCCGTTCTGTTGCAGAACACGGTGCAGCCAGAACCCGTCCAGCCCAGCTTCCTGGATCGTGATGATCGGATAGCTCTCGCCGGTCCTGGCTTCCGCCTTGCGCCTGAGGTCTGCGAACAGCTTCATCAAGCCGGCAACATCGCCGGCCGTGAGGCTATGCTTGGACATCTTCTCGCCTTTGCCAGGCGAAAGCGACGTTACCAGCCAATTCGAACGACTCAGTTCCAGCGACACAAAAATTGCGCCAAACTGCGTTCGGATAGCGGTCAGTCCGTTGGAAAGATGATCGAGCAACATCGTTGTCTCCAGGTTGAGTGGTTTTGCAACCTCAGTCTGGCTTCAGACCTGGTCGCTATCCACTCCCCATGGAATCTTCGCT
>JBATYU010000325.1:0-2964 GCA_049674245.1 Bradyrhizobium sp.
GGCGGGTTCGCCTGGGTGCCCGCGTTATGCTGGCGGCTCGACAAACACTGGAAGCGGCTCAAGGACGAGGTGCCGCATCTCAAGCGACCGCCATCAGAATACATCCGCGAGCATTTCTGGTTCACGACGCAGCCGATCGACGAGCCCGGCGAAGCCAGGCATCTGCGCTCGCTGATCGAATGGGTCGGCGCGGACCGGCTATTGTTCTCGTCGGATTATCCGCATTGGGACTTTGACGATCCGCGCTTTGCGTTCAAGACGCCGCTTTCGGAAACCGAGCGGGCAAGGATCTTCAACGGCAACGCCCGCGCGCTCTACAAGCTTTGATCGCAAGCTTAAGGCAAATGACCCGTCACATCGTCGCCCGCACCTCGGATATCCCGCCCGGCGGCAACAAGGTGGTCGACGTCGACGGCCGCGACATTGTCGTGTTCCACGTCAACGGCGAATTCTTCGCGCTGCTCAATCGCTGTCCGCATGAAGGCGCGCCGCTCGACAAGGCGGCGTGTGTGGCGCGGCTGACCTCGCCGGAGCCCGGGGTCTACCAGCGTTCGCGGGTCGGCGAACTCCTGCGCTGCGCCTGGCACGGCTGGGAGTTCGACATGCGCACCGGCCAATCCTGGTTTGACCCAGAGCGCTTCAAGGTCAGGTCGTATCCGGTCGCGGTCGAGACGGGCGAGACGCTGGCCAAGGGAATGACAAAGGGGCCCTACGTGGCCGAGACCTTTCCGGTGCATATCGAGGACAGTTACGTCATCGTCGAGACGTGAGCGTCGGCGAATATATCTCCGACCTCATCCTGAGGAGCGCGCTCTTGCGCGCGTCTCGAAGGATGGCCGCGAAACCGTGCGTCGCGTTCATCCTTCGAGACGCTTGCTTCGCAAGCTCCTCAGGATGAGGCCAGTATTGCGCGCCATCCCTGAACGTAAAGCCGCCTACCGCGCCCGCAGGCGGGCCGGTTCGGGCGTGCCGCCGTCCATCTCCGCGCGCCGTTCGGTGACGGCATGATTAAACAGTGCGAGCACGAGTTCAAAGGCGGCCAAGTCTTCCTCTTCGATGGCGTCGTCATCGTAGCAGGCGAGCGTTTCGCGGATGATGGCATCGACCTCGCGCTGCATGGCCAGCAATTCCTCGGCCGATTGGGCGGTGCGCACCTTCGAGATCATCGCCATCATCTTGCCGCGATCGATCGTGGTTTCCTCCTTTTCGTCTCGCTTCATGAAGTGACGCAACCACGCGCCAGCCGAACCAAGCGCCGAGAGAAAGAGAAGGACGAACCAGAAATAATCGCCGTATCTGTCGAGGAACGAGCGTTCGGTGCCGTCGATATAAGCTGCCGCTCCGCGATGGACGGGCAGCTCGGCGTCTTTATCGGTGTCCGGCTTTTTGATGTGCACGGCACCGGGCACCTGATTGGCCAGCGCCTGACGAATGGCAAATAGTTGCCGCGCGAAAGCCGCGACCGTCGTTTCAGACAACGCCTTTCGCGCGACGATCACATGGTTGACGCTGATCGTATCGACCTTGTCGTCCGGCCAGGCCGGCTTCGGATTGAAAATGCTGCCGGGAATTTCCTCGGATTCATAAAGCGGATGCTTTTGGGCGATCGCGTCCGATACATCGATCGGCAGAAATTTTGGCTCGCCTCTGGTGCGCGCGGTCGCCGCGAGAGCTTCGGCCGTGATCTTGCTGTCCAGCGGGCCCACGGCCAGGTACGCATCGAGATTCGCATCGCGCGCCAGCTCTTCGATCTGGTTGGTGGCAAACTGCGTGACCGCGACCTTGTCGGGATCGACGCCGGATTCGGTGAGTATAACGCGCAGTAATGCGACATTGGCCGGCGTCTTGCCGATCACGCCGATCCGATGTCCAGCGAGATCGTCGATGGTCTTGATTTTTCCCGCCGGTTGTCGCTTCGAGCCCTTGCCCGAAAGCCCGGAAGGCGACCACAGCACGACGAAGTTCTGGCGGACGACGGCGACGATTTGCGCCTCGCCCGGCATGTTCAAATCGCCGCGAGCGACCGCCAGATCGGCTTTGCCCGCGCCGAGAAGGGCAAGGCTTTCCGCCGCTCCGTCGGTCGTTATCGGAGACAGTCGGACACGACTGCGATCGAGGTCGAAACCCTGTGCCAGTGCCTGGATCAACTTCTGATCATCGCTGCCGGGTGGGCCGACGGCGACCCGAAGGGTTACCGGCCGCAACACATAATACAGCGTGCCGGCGGCCGTGCAAAAAATCAGGAATCCCGCGGCCAGCACCAGCAGCGAAGAGTTCCGGCTTTTCCGGCGCTGGCGGGACTGGTCTCTGGTTTCGCTGACACCGTCGCTTGAGGACATTGCTGCTGCCAAGTTTAAGACTGGGAACAAGAGGAAACCCGTCCCAAGAATACCACGTTTCTCGGCGTTCAGAGGCTAGTCTCTAACGGCAGAACCATGGCTCAAGGCCATTATCGCTAAACCTGACAATATCCTTAATTCAAGAGAATTGACCTCAGCGCGTGAGGGAAGCGCGCTGAGGTCATCGAACGGTCGCCGGCACTTAATCTGCCGGCCGGCCGTTCCAGATCGCGATCGATCTCGATCTACGACAGTCCATCAACCGCACACCTGAACGGGCTCCAGGCGCCAGCCATGGGTGGTGTGCACGCGCCGCTGCACCACATAGCAATTGCCGTTGTCGTAGTAGGAATCGTCGTACGCATAGTCGTCGTACGGGTAGAAGCCGCCGAAGAATCCGAAGCGGCGTCCGAAGTCGCGGTCGTGCCGGAAGCCGCGATCATGGTCGAAGCCGCGACCATGTTCGCCGCCGCGGAAACCACCATCATGGAACGCCATGCCGCCGCGGAACGCGCCGCCGCCGGTGCCACCATGGAAGCCGCCACCACCCATGGCCATGCCGCCGCCGTGGTAGCCGCCACCACCCATGCCCATGCCGCCGCCGTGGAAGCCTCCGCCACCACCG
>JBATYU010000326.1:0-1602 GCA_049674245.1 Bradyrhizobium sp.
CCGCGGCGCGCTACGTGCTTGCGGAGCAGCCCAATCTGAAGACCATCGCAGGCATGAACTATGACTATGCCTATGGGCGCGATTCGTGGGATGTGTTCAAACGCGCAGTACTCAAACTCAAGCCTGACGTGCTGGTGGTAGGCGAACTGTGGCCCAAATTCCTGTCGACCGAGTATTCTTCCGAAATTTCGCGCCTGTTGGCGTTAAAGCCCGACGTCATCCACACCACCAACTGGGGTGCCGGCCTTACCAGCTTCATCACTCAGGCCGAAACGCGCGGCCTGTTTGACCAGAGCCTGGTCATGATGACGACCGGCCTGTTGAGCCAGACCGAGATTCTTCCCAAGGGCGCGGCGTTTACCGGACGCGGCTATCACTTGCAGTATCCGGACCCGGACAAGTATGCGCCGAACCGAGACTTCATCAAGAGCTACAAGGACAAGTTCAACATCCTGCCGGACTACACAGGACACTTCATGGCGCAGGCCTTCTACGGCTTGAAGGCTGCGATCGAAAAAGCCGTCCATGCCAAGAACGGCGCTTGGCCGAGCAGTGAGGAGATCGCCGCAGCGATGGAAGGCCTCACCTTCGATACGCCGCGCGGTCGCCAGCTTATGCGCAAGGATCATGAGACGGTGAACGACACAATGTGGGGGCTCATCTCCGGCCAAAAGAACTCCGAATTCGGTTATCCAATCCTCGACCGCTTCCGTGTATTCCCTGCCGCCGATATCATGCCGCCGGAGGGTGCTAAGACGATTGAGTGGATTGAAAGCTGGCCGGCGGCGAAATAGCGTCGGTACCTCGCTAGGCGCGAGGCGCCTTCTCGACGAGCTGTCATGAACATTGTGCCGATCGTCCTGATTGACGGCATCACCTACGGATCGTGGCTATTTCTCGTCTCGGCCGGCCTCACCTTTATTTTCGGCGTGCTGCGAATCCTTAATGTCGCACACGGCAGTCTCTATGCCATCGGCGCCTATCTCGGTGCGACGCTGGTCCTGCGGTTTGCCGGTCAGAATCAGCAGAACTGGACGAGTTGGGCGCTGCTGCTGCTGGCGGCCGTGATCGTCGGATTGGTCCTCGGGCCGCTCATCGAACGGCTGTTGCTGCGCCGCGTCCACACCACGGACGAAGTGGTGGGTCTGCTGACGACTTTTGCGCTGTTTCTCATTCTTGAGGACGTGATGCGGCTGATTTGGGGGATCACGCCGTATATGATCGCGGGCCCATTTCGCATGTTCGGCCGCGTCCGCGTGGCCGGCATCGCTTTTGCCGGATATCCGTTCCTGCTGACGGCCATTGCGATCCTGGCGGGGCTTCTGCTCTGGCTTGTTATTCACCACACCTCGTTCGGTCGCCAAGTCACTTGCGTGGTCGCCGATCGTGAAATGGCGGGAGCGCTCGGAATCAATGTCCCGCGCATCGATCTTATGGCTTTCGCGCTCGGCACCTTTCTCGCCGCGCTGGGTGGCGCCTTCACGGCGCCGCTTACGTCGGTCGAGCCGGGCATGGGAGTGTCCGTCATTGTGCTCGCATTTGCCGTCGTCGCGATCGGCGGGCTGGGCAGCATCGGCGGCGCAGCGCTGGGTTGCATTATCA
>JBATYU010000327.1:0-14564 GCA_049674245.1 Bradyrhizobium sp.
GCACGTGATCGATCGCGGCGCCGACCGCGGCGAGCCTTCGCGCGACCTCGCCTTCCGGCTGCCGCGCCGAAAACCCTTTTGGAAATTCCTCCGCGATGAAGCCGGTCGAAAGCTTGCCTTCGCGCCAGCGCGGGTGATGCATCAGGGCCGACAGGAACGGGATGTTGTGGCGGATGCCGTCGACATAGAACGCGTCGAGCGCAGTTGACTGCGCCTCGATCGCAGCCGCCCGCGAGGGCGCGTGGGTGACGAGCTTGGCGATCATCGGATCGTAGAAGATCGAGATCTCGCCGCCTTCCTGCACCCCGGTATCGTTGCGCACGGTGATGCCGTTCTGGCTCACTTCCGCCGGGGGGCGATATTTCACGAGCCGTCCTATCGAGGGCAGGAAATTACGGAACGGGTCTTCAGCATAGACGCGCGATTCGACCGCCCAGCCGCTCAAGCTGATGTCTTTCTGCGTCAGCGACAGCTTTTCGCCGGCGGCGACCCGGATCATCTGTTCGACCAGATCGATCCCGGTGACGAGCTCGGTCACGGGATGCTCGACCTGCAGCCGCGTGTTCATCTCGAGAAAATAGAAGCTCTTGTCTTGCCCTGCGACGAATTCGACGGTGCCCGCGGAATCGTAGTTCACGGCTTTCGCCAATGCGACCGCCTGTTCGCCCATCTTGCGGCGGGTGGTTTCATCGAGCAGCGGCGACGGCGCCTCCTCGATCACCTTCTGATTGCGGCGCTGGATCGAGCATTCGCGCTCGCCGAGATAGATGACATTGCCGTGCTTGTCGCCCAGGACCTGGATCTCGATGTGGCGGGGATCGACGATGAATTTCTCGATGAAGACGCGGTCGTCGCCGAACGAGGATTTCGCTTCGGCTTTCGCAAGGGTAAAACCCTCGGCGACTTCCGACTTCGAATGCGCGATCCGCATGCCCTTGCCGCCGCCGCCGGCGGAAGCCTTGATCATCACGGGATAGCCGATCTCGTTCGCGATCTTCAGCGCGTGCTTTTCATCACTGATGACGCCGAGATGACCAGGTACGGTCGAGACTTTTGCCTTTGCCGCGGCCTTCTTGGACTCGATCTTGTCGCCCATCGCGGCGATGGCGCTCGCGTTCGGACCAATGAAGACGATCCCGGCCTTCTGCAACGCGCGCGGAAAGGCTTCGCGCTCCGACAAGAATCCGTAGCCGGGATGCACGGCCTGCGCGCCAGTCTTGCGGCAGGCGTCGACGATTTTATCGATCAACAGATAGCTTTCAGCGGCGGGAGGCGGTCCGATCAGGACGGCGTCATCGGCCATTTCGACGTGAAGCGCATCGCGGTCAGCTTCGGAATAGACGGCAACGGTCTCTATCCCCATGCGGCGGGCGGTCTTGATGACGCGGCAGGCGATCTCGCCGCGATTTGCGATCAGAATTTTCTTGAACATGGGTTTGCGCTGGCGACCTTGGGCGGGGGCAATCTGGCATGGCGGGATAAGGGTAACAATTCCGTCGTACAGCAAAACGCGACCGAGGCAACGGTATATGTCCACCCCGCGAGGCTTACGCCTTCGCCCTACGGTTTTCAGCCGGAATAGGTCTGAAATCTTCCGTGAGCGTAGGCGTGCGAAACCGCCTTCATCAGCTCGCAGACCTCGGATTCCAGATATTCGTTGGCAACGATCAGGGCGCGGACGGTGGATCGCATGTCGCCGCCGCATGCAGCAATCGCCTGGTCGACCGCAGCCTCCAGCCCATTATCCAGCCCACTATCCCTTGGCGCGTTCGGCAGTGAATTTGAGGACATGGAGAAATTCCCGACGCCGGCTTTGAACGATGTTCTCTTTTTGTTCTGTGAAAGTCAATCGGCCTCTTGGGTCGTCCAACAGAAAAACGGCTCCGGCGCGGAGGGGGAACGGCGCCGAAGCCGTCTCAGGGAAGGTCATCTGTCCTTACGAACGGGGAGTCCAACGCCGAGGGCTGCCGGATCGTTGCGATTTATTTCGCGCGAATGGGGGCCGCGTTCGTGTCCTGAAAAACGTAGTGATAGATCACGAAATCCACGACGCCTACCGTGAGCGCGCCCGCCACAAGCAGCGCAGCGGCAAGTATCGCGAAGTCGCGTTTGGTGAAGCCGTCGAGCATCAGATCTCCCCCGCGAGGCCGGCCGGCGCGGCGTTGGCCGATTGGTTCCAGGGAGCCAATAGCCGTGGCGAACGTTCAAATCTGGACAGGCGTCTGAGCCGCCGCTGGTCCAATTCTAGCGTTCGGTTCCGCCGATCGGAAAACGCCAGGGGACGAGTAGCCATGCTCTGTTGCCTGTGTGAGTATTGCCGCAGGGACATAGGCAGAGATGACGAGCCCGAATAGTACAAACGACGTTTTGCCCGAAACCGTGGCGGCGGAGAGACTGCAGCGGCATCTCGAAGAAATTGCCCGGGAACGGGACCGCGCCCATCGGGCGTTGCAGGAGCGCGAGGCCGAACTCGTTCGGATCCAGCACATCGGCCGCGTCGGCGGTTTCGAGATCGACTTCCGCGACGGTTTTCGCAATCGCCGTTCGCCCGAGTATCTCACGATCCATGGGCTTCCGCCCGACGCGATCAACGAATCCCATGAAGATTGGGTCCAGCGCATCCACCCCGAGGATCGCGAGCGCACCGTCAAGCAATTTTTGGACGCGCTCGCCGGAGTGAGCGAAGACTACACGGCGGAGTACCGGATCGTGCGGCCGAACGACGGCCAGACCCGGTGGATACGTGTCGTCGCCAAAATCGAACGTGATGGCGACGGCCGTGCGCTGCGTCTGGTCGGCGCCCACATCGACATTACCGACCGGATGCTGGCGCAGGAGACGCTGCGGGAGAGCGAAGAGCGTTTTCGGCTGATCGCCGACAGCGCCCCCGTCCCGATCTGGGTGACCAAGCTCGATCGCAAACGATCGTTCGCCAACCAGGCCTATCTCGATTTTCTCGGGCTTCCGTTCGAACAAGCCATCGTGTTCGATTGGCGCAAGGCGCTGCATCCGGACGACCTGCCACGCATCCTGCAGGAGCAGATCGCGGGCGAATCCTCGCTAAAACCGTTCGTGCTGGAGGCGCGCTACCAGCGGGCCGACGGTGAATGGCGCTGGCTGCGATCGGAATCGCAACCGCGATGGGACCCGACCGGCGAGCACATCGGCTTCATCGGCGTCGCCCACGACATCACCGCGGCCAAAGAGGCGGAGAGCGAGCTTCGCCGGCTGAACGAAACGCTGGAGCTGCGGATCAGGGAACGCACGTCGCAACTGGAATCCAGCGAAGCGCAAATGCGCGCCATCCTCGAGACCAGCCATCAATATCAGGGACTGCTCAACCGCTATGGTGATGTCCTCTACGCCAACAAGACGGCGCTGGCGGGGATTCGCGCCGAAGCCGGCGACGTCATCGGCAAGCCGTTCTGGGAAACGCCCTGGTTTACCGCAACCGAGGGCATGGGGGACGCCGTTCGCAGTTCCTTCATGGCCGTCTTGAGGGGCGAAGGCGTACGCACGGAGATGTTGCTGCATCTTCCGATCGGCGACCGTTATTTCGATTTCGCGATGCGGCCGTTGTTTGATCAGCATGGCAACGTCACCGGCGCCGTCCCGGAAGCCGTCGACATCACCGAACGCCGCCAGGGCGACGAGGCGCTGCGCCAGTCGCAGAAAATGGAAGCGGTGGGTCAACTGACCGGCGGCGTGGCGCACGACTTCAACAACCTCTTGACCATCATCCGCTCGGCGACCGACTTCCTGCGCCGCCGCGAGCTGCCGGAAGAACGCCGCCGCCGCTACGTCGATGCGATTTCCGAAACCGTGGAGCGCGCCTCCAAGCTGACCGCCCAGCTTCTGGCCTTTGCCCGCCGCCAACCGCTGAAACCGGAACTATTTGATGTCGGCGTGCAGGTCGATAACGTCGCCCAACTCATCCGTCCCCTCGTCGGCGGCCGCATCCGGATCGAGGTCGAGATCGGCGACCCCGATTGCTTTACCATCGCCGACATCGCGCAGTTCGAGACCGCGCTGATCAACCTTGCCATCAACGCCCGCGACGCGATGCAAGACGAAGGGCGCCTGACGATATCGGTCGAAAAAGTCCGATCGATCCCTGTGCTGCGCGGCCAGGCCGGTCGCGGCGGCGATTTCGTCGCGATCTCGGTTACGGACACCGGCTCCGGCATTGCAGCCGAAAATCTCGGCGCGATCTTCGAGCCGTTCTTCACCACCAAGGAAGTCGGCAAGGGCACCGGCCTTGGCCTCAGCCAGGCCTTTGGCTTCGCCAAGCAATCCGAAGGCGATATCGAGGTGAAGAGCGTACTCGGACAGGGAGCGACCTTCACGATCTACCTGCCGCAAGCTGCCGCCCCGATCCGCGAAGCGGAATTGGCCGCGACCGGCGGCGAAGCCGCGACCACCGGACGCGGCTATCGTGTTCTCGTCGTCGAGGACAATGACGATGTCGGCCAGTTCTCGACCGAGTTGCTCGAGGATCTCGGATATACGGTGCGGCGGGCCGTCAACGCCAACGCCGCGCTGGCGATCCTTTCGGAAGACGAGTTTGCCGTCGACCTGGTGTTCTCCGACGTCATCATGCCCGGGATGAACGGGGTCGAGCTCGCCGGCGTCATTCGCCAGCGCTATCCCGGCCTGCCGGTGGTGCTGACCAGCGGTTACAGCAATGTGCTGGCGGAAAACGCCGGCCGCGGCTTTGAACTGATCCAGAAGCCGTACTCGGTGGAGGCGCTGTCGCGAATCCTCAGGAAGGCGATGTCGGAAAAAGCATCGGTTCGGTGAGCGGCACAGGTTTCGATCGCGCTCACCGCTGTCACTTCGAGGAACGATTTGCCGACGACGCCGCATGACGCCGCCATGACCTGGAGCATCATCACCCTCGCCACCGCAGGGATCATCGTCAGGCCCTTTCGTCTGCCGGAGGCGACCTGGGCTTTTGCCGGAGCGCTAGCGCTGGTAGCCTTCGGCCTGCTGCCATGGGGCGATGCGCTCGCCGGCATGCGCAAGGGCATCGACGTCTATCTCTTCCTCATCGGCATGATGCTGATTGCGGAGCTGGCGCGGCACGAAGGCCTGTTCGACTACCTGGCGGCGTTTGCGGTCGACCATGCGCGCGGCTCTCCGCAGCGGTTATTTCTCTTGGTCTACCTGGTCGGTACGATGGTCACCATCCTGTTGTCGAACGACACGACCGCCATTGTGCTCACGCCTGCGGTCTATGCCGCAACGCGAGCCGCCGGCGCGAGCCCCCTGCCCTATTTGTTCGTGTGCGCGTTCATCGCCAACGCGGCGAGCTTTGTGCTGCCGATCTCAAACCCGGCCAATCTCGTCGTGTTCGGCGCGCGCATGCCGCATCTTGCCGAATGGCTCCGCCAATTCGCGCTGCCGTCGCTCGCCTCCATCGTCGTGACCTACGTCGTTCTGCGCCTCACGCAGCGCCGCGCGCTGATCGAGGAGAAGATCGAAATCAATGTCCCCAAGCCGAGATTGAGCCGCCAAGGCAAATTGACCGCCATCGGCATCGGTGTGATCGGGATGGTTCTGCTCAGCGCGTCCGCGCTCGACGTTCCACTCGGCTTGCCGACCTTCGTCTGTGGCGCGGTCACGGCCATAGCCGTCCTGCTGGCAAGCCGACAGTCGCCGTGGCCGGTCCTGAAGGACATTTCCTGGAGCGTGCTGCCGCTGGTCGCGGGACTGTTCGTGATGGTGGAAACCCTGATCCGGACCGGCGCGATCGCGCATTTGAGCGAGACGCTTCATGCCGCGGTCGCGCAATCCGTTGCCAAGACTGCGTGGAGCGCCGGCATCGCGACCGCATTGGCCGACAACATCGCGAACAATTTGCCGGTCGGGCTGGTCGCGGGCTCGGTCGCGGCAAGCGACCATCTTCCGACACAGGTCGTCGGCGCGATGCTGATCGGGGTCGATCTCGGGCCAAATCTGTCGGTGACGGGGTCGCTCGCGACCATCCTCTGGCTGGTGGCATTGCGCCGCGAGGGGCTCAATCTCAGCGCCCGGCGCTTCCTCCGGCTCGGCCTTCTGGTGATGCCGCCCACATTGCTGGCGGCGCTGGCGGCGGCGACCTGGTGACAGAACGTTTTAGCGGCGCACGACGGCGCGCGGCTTCTCGCTCTTCGCGGGCGGTCGATGATTTTCCTTGAGCCGCACCTCGACCGTTGGCAGCCGATCTCTGCCGCCAGCGGCCTTCCAGTCGCCGATCAAAGCCGCCAATTCCTGGCGCATCGCCATCAGCCGCATGGCGGACTCCGTGCAGTCCAGATCGTGATTGATCTGGCCACGGATCGAACCTTCGACCTCGCTCATATCGGCCCGCAAAACGCTGATCTTGCGCCGGGTTTCATTAATTCTGTTGTCCATGGCTTGTTAGAACAAATAAAGAACATAGAGTCAAGTGGAAATAGCCCTGAGGAGACTAAAAATGAACCGCGTTCGGGACCGGCTGGGGGACCAGATGACCCGCGCCCAGGCGTTGCGGCTGAGGAGGCTCAGCCATGAGGCCTACCAGCCCCGGCAATTCGACGAAAAACTGACCCAGGCCGAGGCCTCGCGCAGGATCGAGGCGCTGGAAAATGAAATTGCGCTCGCGGACTCGTTCTAGGGGGCGCTAGCGGGCGCGTGCAGCCTCACCCGGCTGGACAATGTTGTTTTCGCTCAACAGGCCGAGAATGCGCTCGGCCACGAATTTTTGGCCTTCCGGCGTCCAATGGCTGCCGACGGCCGCGCCCGGATAGAACGCCGCGCCGTCGAGCGAGACGAAAGGAATGTGGCTCGACCGCAGATATCGAATGAGTTCCTCGTCGCGATATTGAATCCCGACCAGGAATTTTGCTCCGTTTGCTTCCACGAATTCGCGCAGCTTGCCGACAAGCCGCTCCGTCGGGTCCGGCACAAACAGCAGCGGATGCTTGAGCTTCACATAGATCGTGGTGAGCAACCGGGCGAGCCACAGGTTCCGCACCAGCCGGTTTTCCTTCAAGTATTGCTGGCGGGAGATCGGAACCGGCTGTCCCCTCAAAACCAGCGAACCATCTGAGGCGGTCTCGAAATAGGGCTTTTGATAGCCCTCGTAGCGGATGTTGGTGCTGTTATCCAACCGGTCGTTTTGCGTACAAAAGATCAGCACGACGGCCGCCGGCCGAACCTTGGTCCACAATCGTTTCAGCAATAGATACTCCTGGTCGGTGCCGTATCCCGAAACCCCGGCGGCCAAAATCTTGTAGTCGGGAATCCTGGCCTTCAACAGGTCGGTGAAGCGCTCATCCGCTTCGGCATCGAGGCCCCACACAAACGAGTCGCCCAAGAACAGGATCGTAGGCCTCGCATCGAGGCTGAACTCCTCGTCGCGCAACCCGAGGCTGTTGTTTTTCGCGTGGATGGTGCGGGCGTTCGTCACGACGGAACTTACATTCGGTATCGGCGCCCATCCGAGCTCGGCGTCATAGCGATAGCTGAGCGACCGCTCGCTGACGCCTTCGCGCAGCTCCCGAAAATCGGCGACGCGGAGAACAACTTCCAGTACCGCCAACGTCACGATCGCCATCAAAAGGGACACGCCGACCGACCGGAGAATTTCGCGGAGCCTCCCCCGTTTGGTGGAATCCTGCATCTGTTCGCGCGCGCCCCGGGATGTGTCGAAAGATCCAAATACGTCGAATTCAACGTTTTCACAGAACCATGCAGGCGGGAATTCGGCAAGCATGGCGGCCGATTGCTTTCGAGGCTGTTCGGCCCTCGTGTACTTGCACCGCACCGAAAAAATAGGGAATTTAGGCCCTGCCTATCCAACGTTGCTGTAACAAATCCGTCGCACTGCAAAACTAGACAGAGGCTGACTGGCCGCAAATCAGCCTTGTCCGAAGGAGAATTTCATGCGCCGCGCAATCGTGCTGCTATCCGCAACCCTGGTCACGTCAAGTCTGTTCACCCTGGCCGCAAGCGCCGCGTCCGCGCAAAACAACACCCCGCGCAATTTGATCCTGTTCGTCCCGGATGGATTGCGGGCCCGCATCGTCTCCCAGCAGACCGCGCCTGCGATGGCCGAGGTGCGCGACAAGGGCGTCAATTTCAAGAATTCGCACTCGATGTTCCCGACCTTCACCATGGCAAACGGATCGGCGATGGCGACCGGGCATTATCTCGGCGACACCGGCACCTTCAGCAACACGATCTATACGGCATTTACCTCAGTGCCTGCCGGCGACACCGTCGTGCCCTTCATCGAAAACGACGCCGTGCTCGGCGATGTCGACGAACATTTCAACGGCGACTACCTGAACGAAGAAACCATCCTGAAGATGGCGCGCGCGCAAGGGTTTTCTACCGCGGCGATCGGCAAGGTCGGCCCGACCCTGATCTTCGATCACACCGACCGCGCCGACAAACCGGGCCTGCATTCCATCGTGATCGACGATTCCACCGGCGGCAAGACCGGCGTTCCCCTCTCCGACGAGATGAAGGATGCGCTCGCCAAGGCGGGCCTTGCGCTGGTCGCGCCGGGGCGCGGCGACAACGGCAAAGCTGGCGATGCCAAGACGCCGGGCACGACATCGGCCAATACCGCGCAGCAGGCCTATTTCGCCGACATCGCAAGCAAGGTGGTGCTGCCGATCTTCAAGGCGCGCGGCAAGCCGTTCGTGCTGGTGTTCTGGTCGCGCGATCCCGACGGCAGCCAGCACAATCAGGGCGACAGCCTCAACACGCTCACGCCGGGAATCAACGGGCCGACCTCGATGGCTAGCATCAGGAACGCCGACAACAACCTTGCGCAGTTGCGAAAAGCCCTCGGCGATCTCGGGCTTGCTGCGAGCACCAATATCATCGTTTCCGCCGATCACGGCTTCTCGACCATTTCGAAGGAGAGCAAGACCAGCCCTTCGGCGAAGATCAGCTACGACGACACGCCGAAGGACTTTCTGCCGATGGGCTTCCTCGCACTCGATCTTGCGAAGGCGCTGGAGCTGCCGCTGTTCGATCCCAACGACAAGAACGCGCGCGTCGCCGATAACGCGCACCCCAAGGCTGGCAACGGCTTGCTCGGAAAGGACCCGACCAAGCCCGACCTTGTCGTCGCCACCAATGGCGGGTCGGACCTGATCTACCTTCCGAACAAGGACAGGAAGCTCGCCGAGCGCACCATCAAGGCGCTGCTCGATCAGGACTATGTCAGCGGGCTTTTTGTCGACGACGCCGTCGGCAAATTCGCAGGTACGCTACCGATGTCGCAGCTCAATCTGAAGGGCAAGGCGGTGACGCCTAACCCGTCGATCGTCGTCAATTTCCGCACCTATACGACCGGCTGCGACGAGCCGGCCAATTGCTCGGTCGAGGTCGCCGACACCGTGCTGCGGCAGGGCCAGGGCATGCACGGCAGTTTCGGCCGCGGCGACACCATGAACTTCATGGCGGCGATCGGTCCGGATTTCAAATCGGGCTATGTCGACGCCCTGCCCGTCAGCAACGCCGATGTCGGCGCCACCGCCGCGAAGATATTGGGGCTTTCGCAAAAGCCGAAAGGCAATCTGGTCGGCCGCGCGATGACGGAGGCGATGCCGAACGGCACCACGCCCAAGGCGACTTCCGATTCGATCAAGTCCGAGCCTGCCGCAGGCGGCCTGCGCACAGTCTTGAACTTCCAGCGCGTCGGCTCGCAGCGCTATTTCGACGTGGCCGGATTCCCCGGCCGCACGGTTGGGCTCGAGGCCGAAGGCGGCAAACAAAAAACGGCGGGGAAATAGCCCCCGCCGCCCTCTATCCTCGAAACAAGTGAAACTCTTACATGCCGATGTCGAACACGTTGGGAAGCTGCGCCAGCGGCAGCGCGGCCGCACCGACGATGGTCGCAACCAGCGCCATCAGCGTGCGGTTGCCGCGTCGCTTGCCGCGCATCTGCCTGGCGATCCATTCCAGCACTTCGACATCGACGCCGACGGCTTGCGTGGGCGCCCAGCTCTCGATCGCGGTTTCCGGCGACAGCGCCACCGTGCGCGGCGGCACCGCCAAGCCGGATTCGGAGGCCGCGTGATGCACGATGGCTTTGGCGAGGAGATCGTCAAACCGGCCATCGTCGCTGCGCTCGGCGGCGGCGTCGTTGATCTCGAACAGCGCTTCGGCTTCGGCCCGGCTGACCGGCTGATGCTCGACCGCGGTCGCGGTCAGGATGCGCGCGCACCAGGCGGCGTCATCGGCATCAAGCGCGCGGGAAAAATGGACACGGCCCTTGGTGGTCGGACCTTCGCCGGTGATGACGCCGTCGCGCACGATGGTGAGCGCGTGGGCTGCGGTCTCGCGGCAGGATGGTTCGAGGGCGCCGTTGGCTTCAGCGGTCTTATTCGTGGAGCGAGGCATGGTTGCACGTCTCAGTTTTTTGTTCTGGTCCAGCATGTCCATACGGGCGTGAACGAGGGGTTAACGATTCGAAACTCAGATCGTTAGATTTCTACATGGTTGCAGATTGGTCGCATTTATTCCCGAGCCGGTTCGGGAACCCGGCCGGGCGCGGGGTGATGAGGATCATAAAAGCCAATATCGGGGTAACCGGGGCTTTTGCGAGGGATTGCGGTTTTTTCGCCGCAGGGGCGCCGATCAAAAAAAGGTGCTAGGGGTTCCGGACCTTTGAGAATGATCTACCCTTCTGCGCGCAAACCGTTCACTTAACGCGCTTTGCCGATTATACTGTCAACGGCAAATTTCACTGTAACTTGAATAACATGGAGACGTCAGATGGCACTTCAGATTGGCGCTGTCGCCCCCGATTTCGAGGCGGAGACCACCGAAGGCAAAATCAAATTCCACGACTGGATCGGCAATCACTGGGTGCTTTTGTTCTCGCATCCGAAGGATTTCACGCCGGTCTGCACCACCGAGCTTGGCGCGCTCGCCCGGTTGAAGCCGGAATTCGACAAGCGCGGCGTCAAGCTGATGGGCCTGAGCGTCGATCCGGTCGACCGGCATTCGAAATGGGCCGAGGACATCAAGGAAACGCAAGGCGCGGCCCCGAACTATCCGATGATCGGCGACACCGACTACAACGTCTCGAAGCTCTACGACATGCTGCCGGCGTCGACCTCCGGCGATCCCTTGAAGCGCACGCCCGCCGATAACCAGACGGTGCGCAACGTTTTCGTCATCGGGCCGGACAAGAAGATCAAGCTGGTGATGGTCTATCCGATGACGACGGGACGCAATTTCCAGGAAATACTGCGCTCGATCGATTCCCTGCAGATGACGGCAAAGCATCGCGTCGCAACGCCCGCCGACTGGAAACAGGGCGAAGACGTCATCATCGCCGGCTCGGTCAGCGACGACGAGGCCAAGACGATCTACCCGCAGGGCTGGAAATCGCCAAAACCGTATATCCGGATCGTGCCGCAGCCGAAGTGACGGCGTCACACCTTCGGCGCCAGCCAATTGGCAACGAGAAGCCCGGCGGTCGATGAGACCGCCGTGACCGTCGCGCCCCACGACACATCGACGACCGCGACCGGCCAGCTCCAGTGCTTGAGTAGCGACAGCGACGTCAAGTCGAACGTCGCGTAGCAGAACAATCCGAACAACCCGCCGTAAAGCAGCGACGATTGAGAGGTCGTGCCTGCGCCGCCGCTGACAAAGATCAGCACGCCCACGACGTAAAGCAAATAGAACAGGATCGCCGGCGCAATCCTGATCTCGCCCAGCATGTCACCGACCTCCGGGGAAAAGAAGCCCCTCGCGACGACGCCGAGAAACAGGAAATCCAACGATATCAGGGCAATCAGCGTCGAAAGATAGAGCACAAAGTACCGGTTCAACTCAGCCTCCAGCCCGCCGCAGCGGGCAGCAATCTTGCGCATCACATTGATATTACGAACCGGGGCCATTGGTGGTTTCACGCCCGACCGGTCGCGCCGCCCCACAGCCGCGATCAGGCCGCCCGCATGCCGTCGAGCAATTCTCGACCTCGGCCTTGAGGTGAAGGAAAGCGCCTTTGCGGAAGAAACGCGCCCGCTGAGGGCGCGCTCGCGATCACCACTCTTCCGGACAGGGATCGACGATCTTCCAGAGATCTTCGCCGTTCTTGATCTTCTTCATCTCGGTGGTGAGTCCGCCGTTGCGGCGGATCCAGTCCTTCACCGTGTCCGGATAATAGGACATTAGGTCGGAGGTGCCCTCGGAACTGGTGACCTTGATGCCGAAAGTGAAGGCCTTGTCGTAATAGGCCTGATGGAAACCGAGACTGGCCTTCGGCGTCACGCAGATCTTGTTCATGGGCACGATGCCGAACACCAGCGTGCAGGCCGAATTGCAGATGCCGTCGATGATGACGCGCTCGCGATGGTCGCGGATGCGCTGGTACCTGGCCTTGTATTCTTCGACATAGCCGCCGTGATCGCGCGTGATGTGCAGATCGGCGCGCGCCGGCGTCGCGGCGAAAAAGCAAAGGCACAGCAAAGCGAGAGGCGTGATGCGCATGAGGTGATAAAAATCAGGCAGCTTTTCAAACGGGAAGTCGGGTCCACAGGCCCGACCAGATCCCAAAACCAGACCCTAAGACTCTGGCGGGACTGTGTTGGGAATTCGTTAAGCATCCGCCAAAGACCAAAAATTGGCGTTGTGTGGCTGATTTCCCGCAGCTTTTCCCACCGTTCCGCGCTAAATGAGAGCCAACAACGGCCGAATTTGTCTCTTCCGGCGAGATTTTTGTGGAGAATCGAGATGACCAAAGTGAAGCTTTTCGCCGCCGCCGCCATCCTGTCGGCGGTAGCCATCGCGCCCGGCGTTGCGCAGGCGCGCTATCATCGCCACCACTACCATCAGGCTTATTGGCCGCTGCCCTACCCGATCAGCTACATCCACAATTATGGCCCGGGCCTTACCCCCGGAACCTTCGCCTACTATGACGGCCCCTCGACCAATCACTGCTATCAGGGCTCGGCTGCCTATATCGGCCAGGACCGACGGCTGTATCCCTGCTTCTAGAGCATGATCCGACGAAATGGGAACCGGCTTTCCGAAATATCATGCTCGACCGGCAGTACCGACCCATTGAAACTTGAGACGGTATCCGGACGCCGTCCGGAAGACTGGTCGGCTAATCGTGAAACTCTAGACGACCAGCGCATTCATTCCGAGTGATGATCCACTCACGATAAAGAAAAACGGCCAGCGCTACCAAGCTTGGCGTCAGCGTCAACATCACACCGAACATGATGGCCTGAAATGTTGTCATAGTCGGCCCCCCAGCCACGTGCGTTATCCGCTCAAAGTCCGTCCTACGAGCGGGGGGCTATGGCGGTGATCAATCGTGGTTTGATTATGACGCTTTGATCTAAGGTTGTGGATTTCGCGGCACGTAGGACTACGGGAGTTCGGCGGCTCACCCTTCGACCAATCACCGCTACCAGGCGGCTCAGGACCGCCCCCTGGGCTTGCGCGGACCGGCTTGAAAAGCGGACGGCTAAATGCGAACTGGTCGGCGTGACGGTGACGGGTTGGTTCGAAGCCGCTACAACCATTGCGACGACTTAGGCGCTCGTAGCTCAGCTGGATAGAGCATCGGATTTCGATTCCGAGGGTCGGGAGTTCGAATCTCTCCGAGCGCGCCACTTTACGATTTTGTACGATATCGTGGCGGCTGACATGAGGCAGGCGCCAGTTCCAGCCAAATGTGCATTCCATCACCGGCATCGCGAGGCGATGCTCATGCGGCTCTTGGGCGGAGCGTGGGGATTCCGCTCACATCCTCTTCGCGTTCCGCGTGCCACGTGTCGTAGGCTGCCTGCATGCGCACCCAAACTCCGGCGCCATCTCCGAACAACTTGCCGAGCCGAACAGCAACACCCGGCGAGACCGGCTTGCGCTCGCGCAAAATGTCATAGAGATGCTGGCGGGAAATGCCGAGAAGCTGCGCAATCTCGGCCTTGGTCTTGCCGGTCGCCGGAATCACGTCCTCCCTCAGCAACGCGCCGGGGTGGTTCGGGCAGCGATCAGGATTTCGCTTCGTGACATGAGCCATGACCGTCTCTCCTCAGTGATATTGTTCGAAGTCGACGCGACAGGCGTCGCCGTCCTCGAATTCGAACGTGATGCACCATGGCCCATTCACGTGGACCGAATAGCGCGTTGGCTTGAAGCCTCGCAAGGCATGGAAATCAAAGCCGGGGATATTCATTTCCTCGGGCACTGCAGCGGCATCCAGGCGATCCAGACGACGAAAGATCCGAGCGTGCATTTTCGCGTCGATTTTCGCTGTTCGTCCCTTCTCCCAAAGCTCCGCGAGAGCCTTGCTCTTGAAGCTTCTGATTATAGTTTAAGTATGTAAGCTATTAGTTGTCAACAACTAGCTTACGTCCGCTTGGTATGAGCCTGCAAACTAACAAGCGCAGTGCCCGTGTGGCGCCGTCGCGGCCCTGCCAGCAATTGCGTGCGGCGGTGCGTGACGTCATAGCGGCACGGCGAAGCAATAGATCCTATGCAGGCGCGACGGACGGGAGGTTTGGTACCATCTCGGTTCCTACCTACCACCAATGCATAGGAGACACTGATGGAAG
>JBATYU010000328.1:0-4448 GCA_049674245.1 Bradyrhizobium sp.
GCTCTGCGGCGACCGCAATCCGCTGCACTCCGATCCGGAATTCGCAAAACGCGCCGGTTTTCCAAGACCGATCCTGCACGGCATGTGCACCTACGGCATCACCTGCCGCGGCGTGTTGCAGACCTATGCCGACTACGACGCCTCAGCTTTCAAGCAGCACGCGGCGCGGTTTTCCTCACCCGTCTATCCCGGCGAGACCGTGACGATGGAGATGTGGAAAGACGGCAATTTGATTTCGTTCGAAGCCAAGGTGAAGGCGCGAGGCGTCACCGTCATCAAGAGCGGCAGGACGGTGCTGCGGTGAGACGTCATTCCGGGGCGATGCGAAGCATCGAACCCGGAATCTTGACCCGCAACCTCCGGATTCCGGGTTCAGCCCTGCGGGCTGCCCCGGAATGACAGCAAAAGGAGAGACACCATGGGATTACTTGACGGCAAGGTTGCGCTGATTACCGGCGCGGGAGGCGGTCTCGGCGAAGCCTACGCAAAGCTGTTCGCGCGCGAGGGCGCGGCGGTTGTGGTCAATGATTTGGGCGGCCCGCGCGATGGCTCCGGCGCCGACACGTCGATGGCGCAGAAAGTGGTCGACGCGATCAAGGCCGAGGGCGGCCGGGCGGTCGCCAACGGCGCCGATATCTCGACCATCGCCGGCGGGCAGTCGGTATTCGACGACGCCATCAAGAATTTTGGCCGCGCCGATATTTTGGTGAACAACGCCGGCATCCTGCTCGACGAGACCTTTGCCAAGGCGAAGGAGGCCAACTGGGACAAGGTGATCAGGGTGCATCTCAAAGGCACGTTCTGCTGCACGCAGCCGGTCTTCAGGTGGATGCGGGACCATGGCGGCGGCGTCATCGTCAATACGTCCTCGACCTCCGGCCTGATCGGCAATTTCGGCCAGACCAATTATGGCGCCGCCAAGGGCGGTATCTGGGGATTGTCGAACGTGCTCGCGATCGAGGGCCGCAAGTACAACATCCGGATCTGGACACTCGCCCCGGGTGCGCTGACCCGCATGACGGCAGACCTGCCCCGCTACAAGGAAAACCCCGGGGCGGCCTTGGGGCCGGACGGCATCGCGCCGGCCGTGCTATATATGGTCAGCGAATTGTCCGGCGATCAGACCGGCAAGGTGCTCGGCGTCTCCGGCCCGCGTGGCGTCCGCGAATTGCGGATGATGGAAATGGAAGGCTGGAAGCCGCCGCACACGGGATGGAGGCCTGAGGATATCGTCGCCCATGCCAAGGACATCTTCTTCTCCGAGGAGCAGATCAAGAGGGGCGCGCGGCGGTTTTAATGGTTGTCATTCCGGGGCGTTGCGAAAGCGACGAACCCGGAATCTCGAGATTCCGGGCCTGGCCCTTCGGGCCATCCCGGAATGACGAAGGAGAGAAGAGACACAAATGACAAAGCTCACCGCGAAAGCCGCAGGCACCTTCGCGATCGCGCCGACGCCGTTCCACGACGACGGCCGGATCGACGAGAAATCGATCGACCGGCTGACTGATTTCTATGCCGAGGTCGGCTGCGACGGCGTCACGGTGCTGGGGATCTTGGGCGAGGCGCCAAAGCTCGACGCCACTGAGGCCGAGCAGGTGGCGATCCGCTTCGTCAAGCGCGCCAGGAATATGCAGATCATCGTCGGGGTCTCCGCGCCGGGCTTTGCCTCGATGCGCGCGCTCGCAAAGGCCTCGATGGATGCGGGGGCTGCCGGCGTGATGATCGCGCCACCGCCCAATTTGCGCACCGACGACCAGATCACGGGCTATTTCAGCCAGGCGCAGGAGGCGATCGGCGACATCCCATGGGTGCTGCAGGATTATCCGCTGACCTTGTCGGTCGTGTTCACGCCGCAGGTCATCCGCAAGATCGTGATGGAGTGCCCGTCCTGCGTGATGCTCAAGCATGAGGACTGGCCGGGACTGGAAAAGATCTCCGCGCTCCGCGCCTTCCAGAAGGAGGGCTCGCTGCGGCCGTTGTCGATCTTGACCGGCAATGGCGGGCTGTTCCTGGATTTCGAAATGGAGCGCGGGGCCGACGGCGCAATGACCGGCTATGCCTTCCCGGAACTGCTGATTGATGTCGTCAGGTTTTTCAGGGAGGCCCGCCGCGACGCTGCGCACGATCTGTTCGACGCCCATCTGCCGCTGATCCGCTACGAGCAGCAGCCCGGCGCAGGGCTAGCGGTCCGCAAATACGTACTGCAAAAGCGCGGCGTGATCGCCTCCAGTGCGCAGCGCAAGCCTTCTGCCGCGATCACGGCGACTGCCAAGGCCGAGGTGGATTATCTGCTCTGGCGGGTCGCTCGCACCGATCATCGCGCCAATCTGCAACCGCAATCAAGTGCCGCGGGTTGACGTGATGGCCGAGATCGTCGCACCGCGTCCCGCCTCGACCATCCTGCTGCTGCGCGATAACGCGGCCCGCAAAGAAATCGAAGTCTTCATGATGGTCCGTCATTATGAGATCGATTTCAATTCCGGCGCGCTGGTGTTTCCTGGCGGCAGCGTCGACAAGGGCGACAAGGAGATCCTCGCCAATCCAAAACTCTGTTCAGGCGGCGAAGGGCTTGACGAAGACGCCTTGAGCTTCCGGATCGCGGCGATCCGCGAGACCTTTGAGGAAAGCGGCATTTTGCTGGCGCGACCTCAGGGATCGAAGACGCTGGTCGATGCCAGGCGCGCGAGCGAGATCGAGGCGGCGCATCGCGCTTCGCTCTGTGAGGGCAAGACGACGTTTCTGAAAGTCTTGACCGACAACGGCCTGTGGCTCGCGCTCGACGAGCTCGTGCCCTATGCGCACTGGATCACGCCGGAGGGAATGCCAAAGCGGTTCGACACCTTGTTCTTCCTCGCTGCCGCGCCGCCGGAGCAGCTCGGTGCCCATGACGGCAAGGAATCCACCGACTCGATCTGGGTCTCGCCGCGCGAGGCGCTGGAAGGTGGCGAGAGCGGGCGGTTCAAGCTGCCGTTCCCGACCACGCGCAACCTGATCAAGCTCGGCGGGCAGAAGAGCGTAAGGGCCGCGCTCGATGACTCCAGGGGCAAGGACATCGTGACCGTCATGCCCGTCATGACCAGGCTCAACGGCGGCCGGCAACTGCGCATCCCGCGCGAGGCCGGCTACGACGGCGAGCTATTTGAAGTCGGCGCGCTTGGCTAGTGGCCCAAATCCGAAGTTCGTACGATCTTGCGGCGAGTTCTTTTGCGGGCGGCCGTCGAAAATCCGCCGTTTCCCCGGCCGAAGCTGGCCTGATTGCCATGGCAGGATGTTCCACGTGATACGGAATACATTGTATATATTGCGGTTTTGAAGCCGGTCTCATTAACCATGCCACCTGCGCTCACGGCTATTTTGCAACGAATTCGATCGTTACCGCTTTCGATCGGGCGACTGACCTTTGGCAGTTTCCTGCTGTTGCTTGCCGTCATCACCGCAACCAGCATGGCGAGCGTGTTCGCCATCCGCCACATCGGTTCGACCTTTGCCGAACTGCAACGGCTGCAGGACATGGGCGACCTTGCCGAGGAGATCGACCGCCGCATGAACGAGCTGCGGCTTGCGGCGCGCGATTTCGTCGTCAACCCGGCTGACCATTCCGAAAGGGTCGGGCAGGCGGCGGCCGAATTGAGCGCGCTTCTGAAGAAGACGCGACTGGAGCTTGCGCCGGAACAGCAGGAAATGCTCGACGGCGTGGCCGAGCGCTTATCGAGTTACCGCGGCGGCATCGAGCGTATTTCGAGGCTGATCAACCGCCGTGCCGAACTGATCGCAGGATTGCCGGCACTCCGCGAGCAATTCGACAAGGCCGTCGCCGCCAGTTCCGATCCCGTCCTGGCCTCGACGCTGTCGCAGGCGCAAAGCCGTATCGCAACCGCGTTGCTGGCGCATGATCCATCCGCTGCCGAGCAGGCGGCCGAGAGCATGCGGGCGACGACCATTTCGGATGACAGGCTCCGCAGCGCAGTCAACGACTACGCCCTGGGAATCGTCGCGATATCGATTAGGGAACGCCAGATCGCCGACATCGACAGGGAGGTGCTGGGGACGGAGGGTCGCCTGATCCAGCGCGTCACCGAGCTTTTGCGCGAAGTCAGCACGCATCGCGGCCGTATTCTCTCCCATGACTTTGCGCGCACTCTAAGAGACACCAAGTGGCAGAGCATCGTGCTCGGAACGATCGGCGTCCTGATCGGAATTTTCGCGGCGCTGGTCGTGGTCAGCCTCACCGTGCGGCCGCTCGCCGCGATCGCGGGTTCGATCCGGGCGCTCGCCGCCGGTGAGAAGGACACCTCCATCCCCAGCACCGACGTGCACAGCGAGATCGGCGACATCGCGCGCGCCGCCGAAGTGTTCCGGCGTACCCTGGTCGACGCCGATACCGCGCGCGAGGCGGCAGTGCGGGCGCTCGCCGAGCAGCGGCTCGCCGAAGAGAGCTACCGTAAATT
>JBATYU010000329.1:0-9019 GCA_049674245.1 Bradyrhizobium sp.
TTCCATGACTTCTGCAAAGCCATTTAGGTGGGTGGATGTTGCGGCATCTACTCTATTTGCCATGATCGAATTCTCTCTCCTCGTTCGTCGATGATGCTGATCGGTCTCTTGCGGGGATTTGGAGGACCAAGCCACAGAGCCGAAAGATACTCTCGCGCATCAATCAGGAGACTGGACCGGCGATTGTTTTATTCCGGCCTTCGCTCGCGTCGGCTGAGACTTTTCTATTCACGGCCGTTGCTTGCTGCGCGCGCCTGCGGGAAACGGGCCGCAGCTCTCAATTAAAGAAAACGTGAGCGGATTCGGGAATTTCATCGCGCAAAAGGGAGTCTTCTGTGTGAGGCAGCGCGCGTGCCTATTTCACAAAAGGGAGATTGGTTTTGAAAATCCGTGACCCAATGCGTTTCGTCGCAAATCCGGAAATTTCTTCAAGCATCGGCTGCAAGTCGCAAAGCGTTCTGCGTGTTCTGAGACTAACCGCTTTGTTCGCCGCTCTCGCATTCACCCCATGCTTGGCGGAGGACGCGAATAATGCCGGCGCCGGCCCGGCGGCGACCGTGAGCATGGAGCATAACACTTTCATTCCCGGCGAAATCACCGTCGTGCCCGGCACCACCGTGACCTGGGTCAACAAGGAAGCCATGCCACATACCGTGGTGGATATAAACAAAGGGTTCCGATCGAAGACTCTCGCCAAGGACACGAGTTTCTCCTTCACTTTTGCAACCGCGGGCGATTATGACTACCTCTGCTCGATCCACCCGAACATGAAGGGCAAAGTCATCGTCAAGCCAGCCGGCTAATGTTCTCGCTCAGCGACATGGTGCGCATGGCCGTGATCGTCTACGCCCGAACACAGCATGAGCGCGACCGGTGCCTGTTCGGATTGGGAACTGGTCCTACACGCTTTTTTTGACGCAGAATTGAATGCGGCGGATTCGCTGGCTTGCGAGCTGCGTCTCGGGCGATGCCAACGTTGCTCCGGCGAAATGAAGGATCTGAAATCGATGAGGCAGAAACTCAGGCGTTCCGCCATCGGGTGGGATGCGCCTGACGCTTTGCGAAGTCGAATTGGCCAATATCGGCTTTCGAAGCGGCATTCGCTGCAGGTTTTGGCAGAAAAGCGCGCGAGCAACGGACTCCCTTTAGGAGGACGTCGTGGGCGGCTTGGCAACCGAGGGAGGGGGGATCGACTGTCACCTTCGCGAACCGAGCAGAAATTATCGAAATCAGCAATGTGAGCGGGGAAATCCACGGATCGAGAAACTGTATATTTTTTTGAATAAAACCCGAGGCAGTCGAGTCTCCTATTTAGCGGTGCAATTCGGCGCCGTTTCCAGCCGGCTGGCTCCGCAGGGAGGATCTGAGATGACCAAAAAAGGCTTTGAGGATCGTGGACAAAGATTAGTCCGTCGAGCGGCGGCCCGATTTGCTATCAGCCGTGCCGTCATCGTCGCAATGCTCATCGGTTCAATCGTAGGAGCGATGTTGGCGGCGGCTGCGGTAGCAGCGCAGGATGCAGCCAATGTGATCACTATCGACAATTTCAGCTTCACGCCCCCGGAGCTGATGGTTGCGGTGGGAACGACGGTGAAGTGGGTCAATCACGACGATATCCCGCATACGGTGGTCAACAAGGACAAGGTATTCCGATCGAAGGCGCTCGATACTGACGATTCGTTTTCCTTCACGTTCGCCAGCGCCGGTACCTTCGACTACTTCTGTGGCCTGCATCCGCATATGGTCGGAAAAGTCATCGTCAAGTGACATCAAATCCTGGAGCCTTGGTGTGCCGAACATGACGACTCCCTCATCGGTACATCGGTCGAATTTCCGGCGTACCGAACTCCACGAAGTCGGGTTGAAGGTCTAGCCAGCAGCAGATGTCGGTCGCAATTGTGCAGAACAAGGATGAACGGGCAGTGTTCCATGAAGTCTTTCTGCCGCACATGGCCGAAGCCTATCGTCTCGCGCAATGGCTCACCGGCAACTCATACGACGCCGAGGACGTCGTGCAGGATGCCGCATTGCGCGCGCTTCGCGGCATCAAAAGTTTCGGTGCCGTCAATGCTCGAGCGTGGTCTCTGACAATTGTGCGCAACACGGCCTACAGCTGGTTGACGAAGAACCGGCCAAAGGCGGTCGTTTTCACGGACGATTTGAGTGCTGCTGAGCAACAAGGACTCGAGCATGAAGGCCCGCAAGGAGCGAAGATCGAGACGCCGGAGGAGATCGCACTTTTCAAGGCGGATGCCGAGGAGGTTCAGCACGCCCTGGCACAGCTTCCGACGCAGTTTCGCGAGGTTATTGTCTTGCGAGAAATGAACCAGTTGAACTATCGCGATGTCGCAGAGATCACCAACGTTCCAATCGGAACAGTGATGTCCCGTCTGTCCCGGGGCAGGCAACTTCTGATCGCTCTTCTAGGAGATCGAAAGTAAAATTATGATTGCACCGATGAGAGATAACGACGAACTGCAGATGAACGCCTATTGCGACGGCGAGCTCGATCCGGCTTCCGCGATCGAGTTCGAGCGGCGGTTGGCTAGCAATGAGACTTTGAAGGCCCAGCATAATCGGTTGCTGTCGTTGCGCCGCACGCTTCGTTCGCTTCCGCAATATGACGTACCTGCAGGTCTGCAGGCCCGGATTCAGTCTGCGTTGGATGCCGATCGGCCGGCCCAGGCGGATCGTCCGGGCCAGGTTAGTCGTCCGGTCCAGCCGGGACGTCCGCGTCAGCGAAGCTGGTCGTTTCAGGCGCTGGCCGCGGCAGCGGTGTTTGGCGCAGTGATCTCGAGTTCTGTCATGCTGACGATGGAGCGCTACGATCGACACGAGGACGTCGCCCGCGAAGTCGTTGCAGGGCATATCCGGAGTCTGTTAGCCCCGCAGCCTTTCGACGTTCCGTCTTCCGACCGCCATACGGTCAAGCCGTGGTTCACATCGCGCCTGCCGGAATCACCTCAGGTGCCTGATCTCGCGGCGCAGGGCTTCGTACTCGTGGGCGGCCGCGTGGATGTCGTTGGCCACGATCCGGTTGCAACGATCGTCTACAAGCACGCCAAGCATACGGTCAGCCTGACGACCTTGCCGGCCGGTTCATCCGTCTCTGACCAGACGATCGCAGGATACAACGTCCGCAGCTGGAGTGATGCCGAGTTCACCTACATCGCAGTTTCGGACATTCCACCCGAGGATCTTGCATCATTCGAGCGCGCATTTTCCGAGGGATCGCCGGCGCCGGAAATCAAATAGAGGAGCGACATCGTCTAGCGCTCGGCTGGGACGTCGCGATCCGTAAGCCCAGATCGACGGCTGACAGGCGCATCGTTTATGCTAATCAGGAATCTTGAAAAGCTGCCTAAGAGGACTCTGCGCGAACGGATCTGTGAAGAGGTCGTGCGCCTGATCTTATCCGGCGAATTGCCGAGCGGCGGATGGCTGGACGAGAAGCAGGTCATCCACAAGCTGCGGGTCAGTCGAACCCCGTTCCGCGAGGCGATCGGGATCCTTGCAAAGAGTGGGCTGGTCGAGATCAAGCCTTATCGCGGTTTTTATGTGCGCAGCTTTTCTCGCAATGAGACTGCGGATATCTACGAGCTATTCAAGCGGCTTGAATGCTTTGCGATCGAACTGGCCATACCGCTAATGAGCGACCGCGATATTAGCGGGCTTGAAGATATACTCATTGAAGGCGTAGCCGCCCTGCAGCGTGGAGACATGAAAACATATGCTATGCGAGATCGGGAATTTTACAAAAGTATTGCCGAGCAATCCAGAAATTCCGCGCTCATCGAAGCGCTGACTCGGGTTGGGCTGCAAATCCAGCTCTGCGGCACAATCACAAGTGTGAGCCGGGAGTTCGCTGAGCCCGCCACCCACGGATGCAACGACATCATACAGGCTTTCGAGGCTCGGGACATCCCGCGCGCCGCCTTTCTCGTCTGCGGCCGCATCAGCCACACGCAGGAGGCGGTTCTTGCGCGTTTCCCCAGCGAGTCGGCCTCTGGTTGACGGGACGTTCGTGCCTGCGTACGTAATCTCCGCATAAGCAAGCTCGATTCCGCTCCAAACCGTAGCGCGGCGGCGCGACTCGCCCCTGTTAGAAAAGCTCAAGTTGGTGTCTGAATATTCCCGAACACGCAAATATTGGAATTCTGAAAACTGTCGCGGTGACACTACGTGTTCACGGAAGGGCGAGCTACCTTTTTTGTACCGGCGGGCTCTTGGCAGTAGTCATGCGAGGCGTTTAATACGCACCACTGAGATTTGCAGGCGATTTCGCGCCTTTGAGGGCCGGACGAGCGAGATAATTCGGTGCGAATTGATCAAACTGATTTGCCCCGGGGCAAATCACCGACGGCGCTTTCGCGATTGCGGGATGTGGGCGTCGCCAGCCGCCAGAAGAAACGCAACGATCACCACCCAAGGATGAACAATCCCTACAAGGAGCTTCTGACAGACATTTTTGATGATGGGAGATAGTCCGGCAGCCGTCGTACCTCGCAGCATCGGGTGGAGTTGGCGACGTTCCACAGCCCCGAAGCGATCGACGCCGCTAAAGGGGAGTGACAAACACAAAGAGAGCGACCGCTGACGGCGATTGGAAGGCGGGTAGTTGCAATAGCTTTTCTGGTTTGCAAGCCGGCGCGGCATGGACATACGCTGCTTGCGCTTCACGGAAAGCATTGTCTCGCCACCCAGGTGACCGCATGGTCGATCAGAGACTGCACTGTTGGAGCCACTTATCTGGTTAAAGGGGTGCGACGATGAAGGGCATAGACCACTTAGTGCTCGCTGGCCACGACTTGGAGGCTCTGCGCTCTGCCTGTCAGGCGTTCGGATTTGCGATGATGCCTCGGGGTGGTCTCCCTTTCGGAATCAGTAACTCGGTCATTCCGCTTCAGGACAGCTATCTCGAAATCCTGTCCGTTACAGGTGACGTTCCGGAACACAGCCCCGGACATTTCTCCTTCGGTGCGTTCAATCGCGATTATCTTGCGCGCCACGAAGGATTTTCGATGTTGGTGCTCGATACGACCGACGCTCGCGCCGACATCGCGTCCTGGCGCGAGGCTGGACTCCAAGTCTATGAGCCCTTTGATTTCTCAAAAACTTCCACGACTCCCGACGGAGAGAATGTAACGCTCGGCTTCTCCCTGGCATTTGTAAGCCATCCGGCAGCGCCGTGGTTTGGGCTATTTGCTTGCCAATACAAGCGGCGGCAGTTCTACGCTCAGCCGCAATACCAGAACCACTCCAACGGAGCTTCAACGGTTCAAGATGTGTGGATTGCGGGCGAGGTGGCGCAAGACCTTGCCGACTTCCTGAGCAAGGTCACGGGAGCGACCAGCGTCAGGAAAAGCGCCGATCTGACCGTCCTGCAGACGCGAACGGGCGCCATAGTCCTGGCGCGCCCGCGTGCGTTCGAGGCGGCTTTTGGCGTACCGGTGCCTCATCCCGAGGACGGCCCGCACCTTGCCGGCTTTACGATCGGATGCCGCAGTCTTGCCCACTTGGCGGCGCTCGATCTTCCAAAGGTCGGAGGCCGGTACGTCGTGTCGCCATCAAGAGGGTTCGGTACCGCCATCGGTTTTATGGAGGTTGAGCGTTCAAGCGGAATGGACTCGTCGAGTTCATGACCCGGGAGGCCTAGCGTTGTTTCAAGATCGCTATGGCTTGGCACTATCAACGTCATCCGAAGCCGCCGCAGCCTATCGCGACGGCATCGACCTGATGCTCTCAGCCTGGCCAGGTGCAGCGGAAGCTTTCGACGCCGCCATCGCGGCGGACTCCGACTTCGCCTTGGCCCATGCGGCTCGCGCGCGCTTGCACTAATTGGGTTAGAGAGGTGTCCAATGGCTGAGATCATCCATCCCTTTTACGAGTCGCATCGCGGTGCAATGGAGGCCGCCATGCGCCATCGCCTCGACCTTGCCGAAGCGATGTTGTGCGAGCGCGCGCATCTATCCAATATCGATGGGATTAGGCAGGAGGTGATGGACGAATTCGAAATCGTGCTCACCCAAATGCCCGATGTCGGAGGCGCGGCAAATCGTATGAGCGATTTCTTCACGCGTCTCATGGGCTTTATGGCCATCAGCCGAGTGCTCCGGCGACACGGCGTGTCGCTGTCTTTGATCGGCGAAATCGAGCGAGAAACCTACAAGGCGCAATTGCTCACCGTGCCCGAAGCGGAACGTCTCGCCTCGGGGCGTCAATTCATGTCGTCAGAGAATCAGACTTTGCTGCGCGAGCAGGCTACAAAAAGCGCTACAAAAAGCCATCAGAAAGAGTTTCCGGAAGATTTCGTCTACGATTTCGTCGAGCCGGGCCCGGGTGACAACTTTGAATTCGGCATCAACTACAAAGCTTGCGGCTTTTGCAAATTCGCGGCTCGCCATGGAGATAAAGAAATTTTGCCGAACATTTGTGGGCTTGATTTCGACGCCTATGCAACGCGAGGCATCCACCTGGAAAGGACACAAACGTTGGCTGGCGGCGCGAACCACTGCAATTTCCGATTCTCGCGGCTCCCGTCGGACTAGGACGACGTACGTGTGTGAAGTCGCGTTCTATGTTGGCCTGATAGTTTTTTGCTGGGATTTTTGGTGTGGATTATCCGTCCGCACAGATCGCCGGGTAAGAGCACAATAAAGTTTCTTGGTTTCGAATTCTCGTTCGACTCCCCAGCGTTCGCCGTCATGATGATGTGCAGCAAATCGGATCATCAACGCCGTGGACGGCCGTGAGGTACGAGATCAGGTCTTTCCTCTCATGACACTGCCTGGAGAAACGAGTAGCCAATCCAGCCGTAGCCAACTGTCGTAGTGGTGAAACTCGCTAACAAGAAAGTTCTGCGGATCCAAGTGCTGGGGGCCTCAGGACCGAGTGCCTGCAACAGGAACAGGCTCGGATTTGTGAAGCCGCCGATTACAACCAGCCAGCAGGCCGCTGTCGGCAACGGTATCCGGACGGCGTATAGTGCCAGGCACAGTAACGACATCAGAAGAAGATCAATGTGTGCCCTGATCAGCGCGCCGTAGTCCTTGATCCGTGCCTGGATCGGCCGCACTACGATGAACTTCGCGAAAGTCGCGATCCACGCCAGCACCAGGGCGGCGAACAACATACCGACTGCGCCCTTGATCAGAATATTTATCCGTCCGTTCCATGAGTAGTTGCAACCGTGCGCCCAAATGGCGACGCGACCAAATAGAGCCCTATCTGGCCGCGACAGCCTCTATCTCGATCAAAAACTCGTCGGCGAACAGCTTTGATACTTCAACTAATGTGATCGCAGGAGCGGCGGGTGGTGTGGTGGAATTGAAAAACCGGTCGCGGGCCTTCCGGTAACTCGCCAACGAGCTCATATCGCGCATAAATACAGTGAGCTTGACGAGGTTGCGTGCCGTGCAGCCGACTGATGCCAAGGCAACAGAAAGGTTGCGGAAAACCTGATCTGCCTGAGCCCCGAGGTCGTTTCCGCCGACAAGCTCGCCATTCGCGCCCAGCGCAGTCTGGCCCGCGATGTAGATGAGCGTACCACCTCGAATTTCGACAACGTGAGAGTAACCCGGCGGGGGTGCCAGCGCCGGCGGATTGGTAAAGGTTACATTGTCAGTTCGATCGTCCGTCGTGGCTGGGCTCCAGCGAAGATGCCAACTATCGGCAACCATGCTCCGTGAGAGGTAGGCATGTCATTGCGAATTGTGCTATTTTTTCCGGTCGTAACGCAATAAATCGCCTCTCCAAGGGCCAAAAAAGTTTGCCCATGCCAAGATGGGTGCTAGATGCCATCGACTGCAGGCCGACGCTCGCCTAACTAATGTGGACCTCGCCGAGAAGGTGGGCTTATCGCCGTCGCCGTGCCTACGGAGGGTCAAGCGCCTCGAACGTGAAGGCTACATAGAGGGCTACCGAGCCGTGTTGCGGCGAGACAGTGTTGGCCTCGGCTTCTCGGTCTTCATTGGCGTAAAGACCGACGGTCGTGCGAATCTATGCGCCCCGAAGTTTGAGAAGGCAGTCTGCACGATGCCCGAGGTGATCGCCTGTCACTTCGCGCGGCGCAATAATATGCGGAACGAAATGGCGCTTGGAAACGTGTACCGGTGAAAACAGTGCTGCGCTATGTGCTAGGGCGCCTTCCAGTTAGATCGAATCATGTTCGCCGCTCATTGCGGCCTCGTGGTTCGAGACGCGCGCAGCCAAGTTTACGCAGGCTGCGTACACTTGCCTGCATGCCGCGCTCCTCACCATGAGGGTCTAGGGTCAGGACCCATAAACTGAACGAAAACTCGGATGACGACTTCGAGCCCAGGACGGATCTCAATCAGCCGGTCGGTGGCTTGCCGTCGTAAACCGCCAATTGAGCGTCGAAAGCCCGCTTGTAGGCGGGCCGCGCTCCGCCGCGGGCGACATAGGCTGCCAGGTTCGGATATTCGTCCAGAATGCCTGATGATTTCAACCTGAGCAGCACCGACACCATCATCAGGTCGCCCGCGCTGAACGCACCATCGAGCCAGTCGGCATCGCCCAGGCGACCGGAAAGTTGGTCCAGCCGGTCGCGGACGCGATCCTCGACCAGAGGCAGGCGCTCCTCGTACCAGGTCTTGTCGCCCTCCAGGAGCCTGGCGGTTTCGCGTTCAAGGATCGGCGGCTCCACCGTGTTGAGGGCGGCAAACATCCATGCGATCGCGCGCGCCCGGGCATTGGCATCGTCCGGCAGCAGGCCCGCATGGCGCTCGGCGATATGGAACACGATCGCCCCTGTCTCGAACAGGGCGAGATCGCCTTCCTCATAGGTCGGAATTTGGCCGAAAGGATGAAGCGCCCGATGCGCGGGTTCCTTCATCGTACCGAACGAAACAAGACGAACCTCGTAGGGTTGGCCCACTTCTTCAAGCGCCCAGCGAACGCGCGTATCACGCGCCAGTCCCTTGCCGCCATCGGGTGACCGTTCAAAGGCGGTAATGGTGATGGTCATCGTGAGGCTCCTCCTTGGCGAAAATCATCGGCT
>JBATYU010000330.1:0-2009 GCA_049674245.1 Bradyrhizobium sp.
AGATTATCGCCACGGCGGTCGACGTGACAGAACGCAAGCGCGCCGAGGATACGTTGCGCCGTGGCGAAGCCTGGCTCGCACAAGCACAGAGGCTAAGCCACACCGGTACTTGGGTTTTGGACGGGACGACGAGGCATTTCCTGTATTGGTCGGACGAGAGTTACCGCATCTGGGGGTTTGATCCGCTGCAGGGCCTTCCAAGCCGAGACGATATGTGGGAACGCATTCACCCAGAAGATCGAGAAAGGCTGTGGGAAGAAGTCCAGGGGGCCTTGCGCGAGCAAAGAGACTTCTTTGAGGAATTCAGAATCTTGCTGCCTGATGGAACAGTCAAATACCTGGAAGCAAACACCCATCATGAATTTTCCCCACTCGGCGCACTACTCGAGGTCGTTTGCACAAACGTCGACGTGACGGAGCGCAAGCGCGCACAAGACGAGCGTGAGCGGCTACGTCAGCTTGAGGCAGACCTTGCCCACATAAACCGTGTAAGCACGATGGGAGAATTGGCTGCCTCGCTGTCCCACGAAATTCTGCATCCGATCGCGACCGCCCGCAACAACGCCCGTGCAGGGATGCGGTTCTTGGAGATGAGTCCGCCGAATCTGAGCGAGGTAAAGGAAGCACTTGGTTGTGTTGTGAGGGATGCGGACCGAGCCAAGGATATCGTCGGACGGATTCGTAGTCAGATCAAGAGAGCGCCTCCACAAAAAGAGCGTTTTGACCTCCATGAAGCGATCAACGAGGTGATTGTCATGGTGCGAAGCGCAATCGCCAAGGATGCGATCTCGGTCAATACTCGCCTGATGGATGAGCGGGTTCCTGTTCAGGGTGATCGCGTTCAACTGCAGCAAGTGCTCGTGAATCTGATCCTGAATGCGGTCGAAGCGATGAGCTCAGTTGAGGACGGGGCGCGAGAATTGTCGATCAGAACCGAGCAAAGCCAAACTGGCGGCGTCCTCGTTGCAGTGCACGATTCAGGGCCCGGCATCGGTTCGGTAAACCTCGAGCGAGTTTTCGAGCCCTTCTACACGACCAAGACCAACGGAATTGGGATGGGGCTTTCGATTTGCCAGACCATCATCCACGGTCATGGGGGCCGGTTGTCGATGCGTGCCAACGAGCCTCGGGGGACCGTATTTCAGTTCACCCTGCCCGCGGCCCAGCAGGACCCTTGAGTTGTCTTCAAATCGGCGTACCGGGCTGCAAAGCCGAACGCAGGCACCGTTCGAGATCGTCGTCGTCTACTGGCTTGCTAAGGTAGCAAACGACTCCGTCCTTTAGGGCCTGATTCCTGACGACTTCATCGGGGTATGCAGTCACGAGGATCGTCGGAATCGCGTGCCCTGTGTCGACCAAATGCCTGTGCAGCTCGACTCCGGTCATTCCGGGCATGTGAACGTCGGCGACCAAGCAGGCGGTTTCAGGTAAGCGATGCGATGCCAGGAAATCGGCTGCCGACGGAAAAGCTTCGACAGTGTAGCCGAACAATATTACGAGCTTTCGTAGTGATTCTCGAAAGGGCTGATTATCGTCGACGATTGATACGAGAGTATGGTCCAACATTGCGGCTTCCAGAAACCCCCTCGCTCCACCATACCGGCGGCGCGATTCCTCGCGCCCTGCATGTAACGTTGTAATGTCAGGGACAGTCCAACAAAGCAATGCCGGCGCCCCTAAGCGATGGCTTAGGCCTCGGGCTATCCGCTTAGATAACAGATGCTGTTCATATCGACGGATTGTACGTAGTATAAAAGCCATTCGGAATGCGCTCCCTTTAGGATACCGGGGATGGCTGACGCAAATCCCAGTGTCTTGGTCATCGATGACGATCCCGAGTTTCGCGACTCGGTCGTGCGGCTGTTGCGGACGGTTGGCCTGCATACCCGGCAATTTTCGTCTGTTCACGATTTTCTCAAGGCCGATCCGCCGGAGGGCCCCACTTGCCTGGTGCTCGACGTGAGAATGCCGGGGCGAAGCGGTCTTGAGCTTCAGCGCGACCTTGCCGC
>JBATYU010000331.1:0-4475 GCA_049674245.1 Bradyrhizobium sp.
GGCGTCAGCTTCCGCAGATCCATCATCGAACGGCACGGCGGCGCCGGCGTGTTCATTTCACCTTACTCTGCAGGGACCGATGCCTCGCGCAGCCGCAGCGAATAGTTCGAGGCGTTTTGCTGACCGCTTGAAGCCTTGCGCGCGAACACGATCAGATGATGCGCGACCAGCACCGGCCCGAGCAGGCCTTCGATGTCGCGGTGCCGCAGGCGTCCCAGCGCGAACTTCCAGAACACCCGCTTGTAGTCGCCGAGGATACCCACCTTCCAGATGATGTTGCGGAGCATGATCAGCCCGCGCCTGATATTGGCCCAGGTCTTCAGTTCCGGGCTGACCGGCACCTTCAGGCGGTTGGCATAGGTGTAGTCGCACTGATGCTGGAAGCGCGCATAGAGCCTTTCCGGCTGGTAGGCGGCCTCCATGCATCTTTTCCACGCCGCCAGGACATCATCGTAGGGCAACAGAAAATCGACATTGGAATCGCGGCCGTCGTCATCAAGGACAAGCCGTTTCTCGCGCTCGAGGCGATCCCACAACGGGGTCTTCGGCAGCGCCTGCAGCAGGTTGATGGTCAGAAGCGGAATCCTGGATTCCTCGATAAACGACAATAGCGCATCGCCAGTTCCGGGTTTGTCGGTGTCCAGACCCATGATGATGCCGGAGACGACTTCCATGCCATAGCTGTTGATGGTGCGCACCCCTTCCAGGATCGGCACCATCATGTTGTGGTCCTTGTGCATCGCCTTCAGGGCATCAGGATCGGGGCTCTCGATGCCGCAGAAGATGGTGACGAAAAACGCCTCCCGCATCTTCTCGAGGATTTCCGGCCGCTTGGCGATATTGAGCGTCGCCTCGCAGGCGAAGCGCATCACATAGCGGTTTCTCTTTTGCCATTCGATCAAATGCGGCAGCAAATCCACCGCCGCCTTGCGGTTGCCGATGAAATTGTCGTCGACGAAATAGACCGTGTCGGTCATTCCGCAGTCGCGCAGCTTTTCGATTTCGGCGATGATCTGGTGCGGCGACTTGAGGCGCGGGTTGCGGCCGTAGAGGCCCGGGATGTCGCAGAACTCGCACTGATAGGGGCAACCGCTCGAATACTGGATGCTGCCGAGGAGATACCTCTTCATCTCGGCAAGCTCATAGGCCGGAATTGGAAACTCCGTCATCGGCAGGCGATCGTTGGTCGTCAGCACCACTTGCCGCTCGGGGCGGGAGCAATCGCGCGCCAGCCGCGCAACCAGTTCGTCGGTCGCATCGCCGAGCTCGCCGACATGCAGATAATCGAATGAGGGATAGTAGTCCGGGCAGGCGCTTACCGAGGGGCCGCCGATCGCGACAGGCAGATCGAACGTGTGCGCCCGGCGGCAGATGTCGTTCATCTGTTGGCGCTGGATGTGCATGCCAGAGACGAATACCGCTTCCGCCCACTCGAAGTCTTCCTTCGTGGCGGGGCGGATGTTCTCGTCGACGAAGCGGACCAACCAGTTATCCGGGAGATAGGCGGCAATCAGCAAGAGTCCCTGTGGCGGCATGAACGCCTGCACGCCGTCGGTCAGGGGGTAGGAATATTCGAACGTACCGAACGAGGACGTATAGCGCGGAAAGATGCACAGGATATGCCGACGTGCCTCGATACTCTCAACTCTCATTAAACTTCCTCTGCAAAGCCTCGCACAGACTGAACAAGATAAGCATGCGCCACGAGCCTGTTCCAGAAATTCCTCAACATTGTGGCAACCGCTCTAACCTTCGGACGCGTCAATGGTTGCTTCGGTTCGAGCCTAAACGAGCGCTAGGCGATCAGCCGCGATGCGAAATCGGGTAACAGCCCGGCATTGCCAGCAAGGCGAAAATCGGCGCCGGCAAGCCCGGTGCGAACCAGCCAGTCGTCGAACTCGGGCGCCCGCTTCAGACCGAAGAGGTCGCGGACATAGAGCGCATCGTGGAACGAGGTCGACTGATAGTTCAGCATGACGTCATCGGCCCCCGGCACGCCCATGATGAAGGTCACGCCGGCGGCCGCGAGCAGGGTCAAGAGATTATCCATGTCGTCCTGGTCGGCCTCGGCGTGGTTGGTGTAACAGACGTCCACGCCGATCGGCAGGCCGAGCAGCTTGCCGCAGAAATGGTCCTCGAGGCCGGCGCGGATGATTTCCTTGCCGTCATAGAGATATTCCGGACCGATGAAGCCGACCACGCTGTTGACGAGCAGCGGATCGAAGGCGCGCGCGACCGCGTAAGCGCGCGCCTCGCAGGTCTGCTGATCGACGCCATGGTGGGCATTGGCCGAAAGCGCGGAGCCCTGTCCGGTCTCGAAATACATCAGGTTCGCCCCGACGCTCCCCCGCCGCAATGACAGTCCGGCATCACGGGCCTGCCGCAGCAGCGCCAGATCGACGCCAAAGCTGCGGTTGGCGGCTTCAGTTCCCGCAATCGATTGAAACACCAGATCGACCGGCGCGCCGTCGGCGATCAATCCGAGCGTCGTCGTCACATGGGTGAGAACGCAGCCCTGCGTCGGAATCTGCAGGCGGCCGATGATCTCATCGAGCAGACGCAGCAGCCGGCCGATCATGGCCGGATCGTCGCTTGCCGGATTGATGCCGATACAGGCATCGCCTGATCCCAACAGGATGCCGTCGAGGATCGAGGCGGTGATGCCCTTCAAGTCGTCGAAGGGGTGATTGGGCTGCAGCCGCACGCTCATCCGCCCGCGCAGCCCGATTGTGTTGCGAAAGCTAGTCGTTACCTGGCATTTCTTCGCGACCAGGATGAGATCCTGATTGCGCATCAGTTTCGAGACCGCCGCGGCCATTTCCGGCGTGATCCCGCGCGACGTTTTCTTCAGCGTTTCGGCCGTGGCGGCATCGGACAAAAGCCAGTCGCGGAATTCACCCACGGTCAGCGACGATATGGCGGCAAAGCCGGCGGCGTCGTGGGTATCGAGGATCAGGCGGGTGACCTCATCCTCCTCGTAGGGGATGACGGCCTCGTTGAGGAATTGCCTGAGTGGAACGTCGGCTAGCGCCATCCGCGCGGCGACCATTTGCTCGGCGCTTTCGGCCGCAATTCCCGCCAGCCGATCGCCGGAGCGCGGTGGCGTCGCCTTGGCGAGGAGATCGCGCAGGTCGCCGAATGTGTAGGTGGTGGCATCGATGACGTGGCGATAGACCATGGTGGCTCCCGACCATCAGCGCCTCGATCGAGCGCCGGTCAAATACTAGCATCAGGGGGCCGCTCGCCTTGGGCTGCCACGACAATGCACCCGAAAGCGCCACCTTGATCGAAGCGCTGCCGCTTCGGGTTGAAGCGCCAAGCTTCTCCCATAAGTAATTGGTGTCAATAACATATCTTGCGGCCATGGGCGGCCGCCAAACTCCCGCGCGTTAAGGGATTCTCCATTAAAATCCTGCATAATTTTTAGACGGCCGACCCTGCTGGCCGGCAGCTCCGAACGGTCGCATGACGTCATCATGAAATCCCAAAATCGCTATTCCATCGGTTCGATGGCGTCCAAACTTTCGCTGGCGACCAGGCTCTATTCGATATTCGCGCTGTTTGCGCTTCTGACGGCGGCGATGACCGCGCTGTCCGACTACAACACCCGCCAGAACGGGGAGCTCACGAAAGCCATCGAGATCGCCGGCCGCGCCGCGCTGAATGTCGAGCGCGTCAACTCGCTGGTCTATGCGGTCGTGATGGAATCCCGCGGCGTCTACATGTCGAGCGAAGCCAGCGCCGTGAAGAAGTTCGGCGACGGGCTGCTCAAGTTCAACGACCAGATCCTTGCCGTCGTCAAGAACTGGGAATCCATCGTCCAGGTCGACGATGCCGAACAATTCGCCACCTTCAAGAAACGCATCGAACAGTTCGTCGACTTCCGCAAGGAGCTGGTTCGCCGCGCGATCGAGGTCAGCCCCACCGCGGGCCGCGAGTGGGGCGACAACGACGCCAATCGCGCCGTCCGCTCAGACCTCAACAAAGACCTCGAGGCGCTCTCCAAGGTCTATGCCGAACGCGGCAAGCGGATCGCCCGGCAAGCCGACGTCAATCAGCAACTGGCCTTCGTCCTGACGTGCATCGGCGGCTTCGTGCTGCTGCTGGTCGGCCTCGGCGTCGTCATCATCTCGCGTTCGATCGCGCGTCCGCTTTTCGCGATCACCACCACAATCAAGCAGGTCGCCGAGGGAGCCGAGAATGTCGAGGTTCCCTACAACGATCGTGCCGACGAGATCGGTGCGCTGGCCCGCGCAATCCGGATTTTCCAGGAAGCGATGGATCGCAACCGCAAGCTCAATTCCGAGGTCTCGACCGAATCGAAAGCCCGTGACGCGCGCGCCCGGCACATCGAAACCTCGGTCGAAGCGTTCCGCGTCGCGATCGGAGCCGTGCTGCGCGCCGTCACCGACAATGCGTCGAACATGCGCAATACCGCGCAGTCCATTACCCGCGTGACGTCGCAAGCCGAGGGG
>JBATYU010000332.1:0-2300 GCA_049674245.1 Bradyrhizobium sp.
GTTGCTGACGAGGCACGACGCTTTCTGAGCCTGCCACGATCCAAACCGGAATCGGACTATCGACCTCATTCGTCTCCAGCGCCGACCGGCTCACCGGAGTCGGCGCGGCGTTTGTTCGCCATGTCGCAGCCGATTATCGGGACGGTCGTGGAAACCTATCTACGTGGACGCGGCATCACCGAGCTGCATGGCATTGACAGTCTGCGGTTCCATCCGCGCTGCTACTATCGTCCCAAGGTAGACGCCCCGACCGAAACCTGGCCCGCAATGATCGCTGCTGTTACCGATCTGAAAGGCGCCATCACCGGCGCGCACCGCACATGGCTCGATCCGTCCGGGCGCGATAAGGCGCCGGTCGACACGCCACGCCGGGCGATGGGTCATCTTCTCGGGCACGCGGTCCGCTTCGGTCCGGCAAGCGACGTGATGGCGGCAGGCGAGGGCATCGAGACCATGCTGTCGCTCCGCTGCGTCATGCCGGATGTGCCGATGGTCGCAGCCCTCTCGGCCGCGCATCTCGGGGCCATCCTGTTTCCGGCAACACTACGTCGGCTCTATATCGTCCGTGACGACGATCGGGCCGGCGATGGCGCGGTGGCAAGACTACTCGACAGGGCGCGGTTGGCCGGGATTGAGGCGATGGTCCTGTCGCCGCGGTGTAGCGATTTCAACGAGGATCTGCGGAACTTCGACATCAACGCGCTGCGTGCAGCGCTGCGAATCCAGCTCGCCCTGAAGACGTGCTCCGGTTCTTGAGTACGAGCGTTTGGACCGGAGCAGGGGATGAGGTTGGTACTCCCCGCCCTGACGGCGCGCCGCCGATCCCGATGCTTTTCTCGTTGTCGGAGAGGGCCGCGCTCACGGCCTTCTCGAGAGGGCGACCCTGCGGCAGGCGGTCCGGCCACGCAATGGCGGGAGCCGACTATTTTCCGTCGCGCCCCCAAGGGGGCGCTTTACATCGCGAGGCAAAATAGCCGGCTCCCGCCATCCTCCGCTTTGCTTCGGCCGCTTCGCTGCGCTCCACGGTGCAGGTCCGGCCCGCCCGCCGCCTTTCGTCGCCATGAAGGCCGCGATGAGCGCGACCAATCCGACCAAGGGAAGCCACCATGACGATCGATCACGACGAACAGGCCTATGAGCCGCCGCATGCCACATCCCCGACCGATCACGTCCTCACCGAACTCCAACTTCACGGCTATCGTCCATTCCAGGACGAACCCGACCCAAGACCACTGCCCGAAGCCCGCATCGTCGCTGCCGCTGTCGCCGACATCTTCGATGCCCTCATCGCGAGCTTGAGCGAAACCCGCCTCGAACCCGACCTCGAGGATCTCTTGTGGTCGACCGTCAATCTCTTCCACCGCGCCAACGAGCGCGTCGAACGTGAACTCGACGACAACGAACAAGCGCAGAAGCGCAGCCAACGCGACCAGGATGGCTCCGAAATCCGATCGGTCGAACTCGAGCATCTCACTGCCGAGGGCATGACGCTAATCGAGCGGCGCAACAGCATGGAATACTTCCGCGACCAGGCGGCCGAACACTTCGCACGCCACACCGGATCGCACTGGCATCCGCGCAGCGGCTCGATGGTGAACCACCGCGCCCTGACCTCGGCTGTCATCGACAGTCGCGACTTCCTCGCCGCCAAACGTCGGACCGACACCGAAGTCATGCTGCCTCCCGGGCCGAAGATCGCCTTCACCGGCGGCCTCGACTGCAATAACCATCGTCTGATTTGGGACAAGCTCGATCAGGTCCACGCCAAGCATCCGGATATGGTGCTGCTGCACGGCGGTTCGCCGAAGGGCGCCGAGCGTATCGCCGCCCGCTGGGCGGACCACCGCAGGGTTCCGCAAATCGCCTTCAAACCCGATTGGACCAAACATGCCAAGGCAGCACCTTTCAAGCGCAACGATCAGATGCTCGACGTGCTGCCGATCGGTGTCATCGTCTTCCCCGGCACCGGCATTCAGGAGAACCTGGCTGACAAGGCACGGAAGCTCGGCATCCCCGTCTGGAAATTCGGCAATGGTGGCGCGTAAGCGTCACCTCTCCTACCTCGCATATAATGTACGCATTAAACTCGCTTGCGCAGCTGTAACGGTTGCTTTCTCCGGTCGTAAAGGGCTGCCGCCCTTGCCGCCTTGCGGAGAGGGCGGAAATCGGGTGGCAGACCACAGGTCTCTGCTCCAAAGTCAATCGCATCGATCGACCCGATCGTCAGTTGAGACGACGAAGCAAAGAGGAGATAGAACATGTCGAGAGAAGATGAAAACAAGGCCATCGTCGGCCGCTGG
>JBATYU010000333.1:0-7036 GCA_049674245.1 Bradyrhizobium sp.
ATCGCCGCGCGGGCCAGCAAGGCCGCGTTGCGCATGGAAACAGGTGCGTCTGCCGTCGACATGGAGAGCCATATCGCAGCCGCCTACGCGGCCGAGGCGTGCCTTCCTTTCGCTGCTCTGCGCGTCATCAGCGATCCCGCCAGCCGCGCGCTGCCGGCGCTCGCGCGCAGTGCGATCAAGCCGAACGGCGAGATCGACCTGCGCAGGGTGCTGCGCGACGTCGCGCGCAATCCATTGACGCTGCGCGCGCTGGTTTCGACGGGAATCGACTTTAACCGCGCGCTGAAGAGCCTACGCGGCTGTCGAGGCTTTCTGCTGAGCGGCGAGGGCCTCGTCACGGCGGATCTCTGAGAGCTTCTTCTGAACCTGCTCGGCGAAGATATATTGCGCCGGCCGCTGCTTGGAGAGATCGATCTCGGGTGCCATCGGACCTTTGGTCCTGACGCCCCTTAGCGCCACCCACATGGCCTTCAACGGACTGGCGAGTGCCGCGGTTGCCGCGGTCGGCTCGTAGCCGCAATGCGCCATGCAGTTGGCGCACTTCTCGTACCTGCCGGTGCCGTAGGAATCCCAGTCGGTGGTTTCCATCAGCTCCTTGAAGGTCTTGGTGTAGCCCTCGCCGAGCAGATAACAGGGCTTTTGCCAGCCGAATATGTTGCGCGCCGGCATGCCCCAGGGCGTGCATTCATAGTCCTGATTGCCGGCGAGGAAGTCCAGGAACAGGCCTGAATGCATGAAATCCCACTTCTTGCCCTTGCCGAGCGCAAACACGTCGCGGAATAGCCGCTTGGTCTTGGTGCGATTGAGGAAGTGGTCCTGGTCGGGCGCGCGCTCATAGGCATAACCCGGCGACATGGAGACGCCGACGCCGAGTTCGGTGGTGAAGTCGAGGAATTTGGCGATGTCTTGTGCCGAATGACCGTCGAAGATCGTGGCGTTGACATTGACCGTGAAGCCGCGCGCTTTCGCGGCCTTGATCGCCGAGACCGCGCGATCGAACACGCCCTTCTGGGAGACCGACTTGTCGTGGTGCTCCCTCAAACCATCCAGATGCACCGAGAAGAACAGGTAGGGCGAGGGTTCGAAAAGATCGAGCTTCTTCTCCAGCAATAGCGCGTTGGTGCACAATGAGACGAACTTCTTGCGCGCCACGAGGCCGCGCACGATCTCGCCGATCTCCTTGTGGATCAAAGGCTCGCCGCCGGGGATCGCCACCATCGGCGCGCCGCACTCGTCGGCGGCGTCCCAGCATTCCTGCGCCGACATGCGCCGATTGAGGATCGCGTCGGGATAGTCGATCTTGCCGCAGCCGACGCATGCGAGGTTGCAGCGAAACAGCGGCTCCAGCATGAGCACCAGCGGATAGCGTTTTCGGCCCAGCAGCTTCTGCTTGATCAGATAGCCGCCGATACTCAGTTCCTTGAAGAAGGGTATTGCCATTACTGTTTTCTTTCTGGATGGGGTGGATCAGCCCGGAGCCAATTCGGCCGGAAGGCGGAATTCGATATTTTCTTCCCGGCCCGGGAGCACCGACACCGCGACCGGTCCGATGCGCCGCAAGGCTTCGATCACGTCGTCGACAAGAACCTCCGGTGCCGAGGCACCGGCCGTGATGCCGACGGCCTTAGCATCTTTCAGCCACTCCGGATTGAGCTCGCTGCCGTCAGCCACGAGATAACTCGCGACGCCGACTTCGGTGCCGATTTCGCGGAGCCGGTTTGAGTTGGAACTATTGGCGGCGCCCACCACCAAGATGACGTCGACGAGCTTGCTGAGGTCCCTTACCGCTGATTGGCGGTTCTGTGTCGCATAGCAGATATCCCGGATGTCCGGGCCTAGAATATCGGTAAATCGCTGCTGAAGCGCCGCGATGATGTCCTTGGTGTCGTCCACGCTAAGCGTGGTCTGTGTTATGTAGGCAACTGGGGTCTCAGCCGGGAGCGTCAAGGCCGCAACGTCATCAACATCTTGTACCAGCAGCACAGGGCCGGGAACCTGGCCCATGGTGCCTTCGACCTCGGGATGGCCGGCATGTCCGATCAGGATCAGCGCCCGGCCTTTCGACATATAGCGTTTGCCTTGATTGTGAACTTTTGTGACCAGGGGGCAGGTCGCGTTGAGCACCGGCAGCCCGCGCTCCGCCGCCTCCTCCTCCACCGTTCGCGCGACGCCGTGGGCTGAGAACACGGTGACGGCACGGGGCGGCACCTCGGACAAGTCCTCGACGAAGATCGCGCCCTTGTTCTTCAGGCTTTCGACCACGTATTTGTTGTGCACGATCTCGTGGCGCACATAGACCGGCGGGCCATACTTCTCGAGCGCCCGCTCCACGATTTCGATCGCGCGAACAACGCCCGCGCAAAAGCCGCGCGGCTGCGCGAGATACACTTCCATTGGACGCCCCACCATTACGCAAGTTGTACCAAACTGATCCCCATATCCCCGTGCACTCCGGATATCGGGAATATCTGCACCAATAACCGGTTCCCGCATTCACCCCGGATGTTCAAGCGCATGGCCCTACCACAAGGCTTTGTGTCAAAAAATCGCCGGCTAGAAAAGGCGGATCGCATCCGATCGCCAAAGTCGCCGCCAATGTAGGTACCATGATACTGCAATGCAGGAGCCATAGCTGACAACGCCCGAAATCCTCACTTGTTCGTCACTTTACCGCCTGTCAAACCCCGCTATATGCAGCCCGGTCGGTTTCGCCCGCTTTCCGTCTTTCCTGGTGTCCGCGGAGAAAAACCGTCCAAAACAACGTTGGCCCGCCCTGTGGAACTCCGGTAGACAGCGAGCGTTTCCGGCGAGCCGTTAACGTTAGAAAGAAAAAATGTGCTGACAAGTACCGTCGTTTCGATTGTTAGAGGCTGTACCCGATTTGCCACTCTCACCCTGCTCATTGCGCTCGTGCTTGCGGTAGCGGCGGGCTTCTACACAGCGAAACACTTCTCGATCAACACCGACATCAATAAGCTGATCTCGCCGAATCTGGACTGGCGCCAGCGCGACCAGCAATTCGACCGGGCGTTCGATCGCGACAGCACCATCCTTGCGGTGGTGGAGGCGCCGACGCCCGAGCTGACAAAGTCGGCGAGTAGCGCGCTCGAACAAAAGCTGCGGGGTGATACCGAGAACTTCATATCCCTGCAGCCTCTCGGCTCCGGCGAGTTCTTCGACAAGAACGGCCTGATGTTCCTTCCGGTGGACGAGCTCGCAAAGCTCACCGGCCAGTTCGAGTCGGCCGCGCCCTTGATCGAAATCATGGCCGGCGATCCCTCCATCCGCGGGCTGACCGGCGCGCTCGAAACCGGGCTGGCGGGCGTGCAGCGTGGGCAGATCAAGCTCGACAGCACCGCGCGGCCGTTCAACCTGATCGCCCAGACGGTCGAGGACATCCTCAACAAAGGCACCGCCACATTTTCCTGGCGCGAGCTGATGAGCGACAAGCCTTTGACCGACGGCGATCGACGCGCCTTCATCGAATTCAAGCCCATTCTCGACTATAACGCGCTGGAGCCGGGCAAGGACGCCACCGACGCGATCCGCAATGCCGCCACTGATCTCGATTTTCCCGGCAAGTATCAGGCGCGCGTCAGGCTAACCGGGCCGATTCCGATCGCCAACGAGGAATACGCAACCGTTCAGGACGGCGCGATCCGCAACGGCATCGGCACCGTGCTGGTGGTGCTGTTGATCCTGTGGATGGCGTTGCATTCGGCCAAGATCATCTTCGCCGTGTTCGTCAATCTGTTCATCGGTCTGTCGATCACGACGGCGGCGGGTCTGGCGATGGTAGGTTCTCTCAATCTGCTCTCCATCGCGTTTGCGGTGCTGTTCGTAGGCCTTGGCGTCGACTTCGGCATCCAGTTCAGCGTCCGTTATCGCTCGGAGCGCTTCAAGAACGACGATCTGCGCCAGGCGCTGGAGGAAGCCGCGCGCCGCGCGGCGGTGCCGCTTTCGCTGGCGGCAATGGCGACCGCGGCCGGATTCCTCTGTTTCCTGCCGACCGACTACAAGGGCATCTCGGAACTTGGCGAAATCGCCGGCGCCGGCATGCTGGTGGCGTTCATATCCAGCATCACGGTGCTGCCGGCGCTGTTGCGCTTGCTCAACCCGCCAGGCGAGAAGGAGCCTGTCGGTTACGCGTTTCTGGCGCCGGTCGATCACTTTCTCGAAAAGCACCGTGTCATCATTGTCGTCGGCACGCTTTTGATCGCGGTCGCCGGCCTGCCGCTGTTGTACTTCATGAAGTTCGACTTCAACCCGATGAACCTGCGCAATCCGAAAGCCGAATCGATCGCCACCTTCCTCGACTTAAGGAAAGATCCGAACACCGGCGCCAACGCGATCGACGTGCTGACACACTCCGAAGCCGACGCCAAGAAGATCGCGGCGCGGCTGGAGAAACTGCCGGAAGTGTTGCGGGTCCAGTCGCTGGACAGCTTTGTGCCCGAGGACCAGCCGGCGAAGCTGAAGCTGATCGGGCAGGGCGCCAAGGTGCTCAATCCCGCGCTTAATCCGGACTCGATCGATGCGCCGCCGACCGACCAGGAAAACGTCGAGTCCCTGAGGGGATCGGCGAACGCCCTGCGCAAGGTCGCCGGCGACAGCAAAGGCCCGGGCGCGGTGGCGTCGCGGCGGCTCGCCGACGCGCTCTCCAAGCTCGCCGAGTCCGACGAGGCGACACGCAACAAGGCGCAGACGATCTTCGTGACGCCGCTGCAGGTGCTGCTCGACCAGCTCAGGAGCTCATTGCAGGCGCAGCCGGTCAGTCTCAAAACCCTGCCTCCCGATATTGTCGGCGCGTGGAAAGCCAAGGATGGCCTGATGCGCGTGGAGGCGCTGCCGCGCGGCGATCCCAACGACAACGACAATCTGCGAAAGTTCGCCAACGCGGTGCTGGTGGCCGAGCCGACCGCGGTCGGCGGACCGGTATCGATCCTGAAATCCGGCGATACCGTGGTGCGGGCATTCATCCATGCCGGCATCTACGCGCTGGTCGTGATCGGCCTGCTGTTGTGGATCACGCTGCGGCGGATCACCGACGTGCTGCTGACGCTGGTGCCTTTGTTGGTAGCCGGCGCGGTGACGCTGGAGATCTGCGTGCTGATCGGGTTGCCGCTCAACTTCGCCAACATCGTGGCCCTGCCGCTCTTGCTCGGCATCGGCGTCGCGTTCAAGATCTACTATGTCACGGCCTGGCGCTCGGGGCGGACAAACCTGCTGCAGACCAGCCTGACGCGGGCGATTTTCTTCAGCGCGCTAACGACTGCGACGGCGTTCGGAAGCCTGTGGCTGTCGTCGCATCCGGGAACCTCGAGCATGGGCAAGCTATTGGCGCTTTCGCTCGTCACCACGCTTGCCGCGGTGCTCTTGTTCCAGCCGGCGCTAATGGGAAAACCCCGCGATATCCGGGAGTAGGCAGATATCACCGATCGCGTCGGCTGCCTGCGCGGCGGCTGTCTTCTTTCCGGCCGGGCCCACCGATGCCGTGGTCTTGGACCCAGGCACGTTGGGCCCAGCTCCGGCTGTTCCCGTCGTGGCCGCGTTCTTGGCAGGTGCTGCGCCTTTGGGCGCCCCCTTGGTCACGCTGTTGGCCATGCTGTTGGCAGGACTACTGGGAATCGGCGGGGCGACGCGGGTCCAGGTTTCTCCACCACAGAGGAAACCGAGCACGCAGCCCCTGATTTCAAGTTGATCGGTACCGGTTGGTGTGATCGTGGAGCTGTAGAGCTGTCCGTCCTTGGCGTTGTAGACTTGGCCTTCCCACTGATCGACGCCTGCCTTCTTCTTCATGTCAATCAGGATCGGCATGCCGAGTGACGGTCTGCTCTTTTTTGACACATCGGGATTGTTGATGTCGCGGCCGCCCGGCTTTTGCTCCCAGCTGACTGCGCCCCACATGCTGCCGTTGCATTGTGCAACCCTGATGTTGGCGACGCCATCGGCAACCCGCCAGTCGCCGGTCGGGTCCGCGGCCTCGGCTGACGCAAATCCGGATGCCAAGATTATAACGGAATAAAGTACGGTGCGCATGGTATTCCCTGGGCAGTGCAACATGGTTTAACCTGTGCTTGCTTGGATGGACGGAATTAAGGGCAAAACGCCGCATTCAGCATTTCCTGTTGACGAAATGGTCATCAACCGAACTATGTAGCCGATGCTATATTCAAATCTAGACGTTTCCGAGATGTTTGTGGACCGGCAATCGCAGCGCAGCTCCATGCATGCTCGCCACCTGAACGAGCAGCTCGTACGCGTTCTCAAGACCATCGGTTATGACGTCGGTTTCAAGAAGGGGCAAGGCCAGTATCTGTTCGATCGCGATGACGTGCGCTATCTCGATCTGCTGAGCGGGTTCGGCGTCTTCGCGATCGGCCGCAATCATCCGGCGCTGCGCAAGGCGTTGAAGAGCGTGCTCGACAACGACCTGCCCAATCTCGTGCAGCTCGACGTCTCGACGCTCGCCGGCGTGCTCGCCGAGCGGCTGCTGAAATACGTGCCTTATCTGGACAAGGTGTTTTTCGCCAATTCCGGCGCCGAGACCGTCGAGGCCGCGATCAAATTCGCGCGCGGGGCGACCGGACGTCCCGGCATCGTGTACTGCGCGCACGCATTCCATGGCTTGTCGTACGGCGCACTTTCGCTCACCGACGATCCCAACTTCCGTGCCGGTTTCGAGCCGCTCTTGCCTGGATGCACCGCTATCCCCTTCAACGATCTTGCCGCGCTCGAGCAGACGCTCTCCTCGCGCGAGGTCGCCGCCTTCATCGTCGAGCCGATCCAGGGCAAGGGCGTCAACATGCCCACCGACGAGTTTCTGCCGGGCGCGGCCGCGTTGTGCCGCAAGTACGGCGCGCTTTTCATCGCCGACGAAATCCAGACCGGCATCGGACGTACCGGGCGCTTCCTCGCGGTCGAGCACTGGAACGTCGAACCGGACATGGTGCTGCTCGCGAAAGCCTTGTCCGGCGGCCATGTGCCGGTTGGCGCGCTTTTGACCCGCAAGAGCATCTTCGACAAGATATTCAAT
>JBATYU010000334.1:0-1839 GCA_049674245.1 Bradyrhizobium sp.
GCATTCGCGCAACCGGCGATCGATCTCGACCAAATGACAATGACCCAGGCCGCGGCCGAGCTGTGCGCCGGGAAGATCACAAGCAAGGCGTTGACCTCGGCTGCACTTGTCCGGGCGAAAGCCAACCCCAATCTGAACGTCTTCATTACACTCGACGAGGCCGGCGCGACGAAGGCCGCCGAGTCGTTCGACGCTCGCCACAGGAAGGGCGCCTGTAAGCCGCTTGGCGGCATCCCCGTCGTGATCAAGGACAACATCGAAGTCGCGGGTCTTCCGTCCAGCGCTGGCACACCGGCGCTCAAGGTCTTCGTGCCGAAGAAGGACGCGCCGGTGGCGGCAAAGCTGCGCGCGGCCGGTGCGATCATCATCGGCAAGACAAATATGCACGAACTCGCCTTCGGCATTTCCGGATACAATGCGGGGTTCAAGACCGGCAACGAGCCGGGCGTGCGCAACGCATATGACACAAGCAAGATCGCCGGCGGCTCGTCATCTGGCACCGCCGCTGCGATCGGCGCGAGGATAGTGACCGCGGGCCTTGGCACCGACACCGGCGGATCGGTCAGGATCCCCTGCGCGCTGAATGGCTGCGCGTCGCTCCGCCCCACCGTGGGCCGCTATCCGCAGGGCGGCATCGCGCCAATCTCCCACACTCGCGACACCGCGGGCCCGATGGCTGCCACGATGACAGACGTGGCAGCGCTCGATCGCGTCATCGCCGGCGGCGGTGCCATTGCCCCTGCCAACCTCAAGCAGGTCCGTGTCGGCGTCGTTAAGACGATGCTGGCCAATCTCGATGACGACACGGATGTCGCCTTCCGCGCGGCGATCGACAAACTGAAGTCGCAAGGTGTCACGGTGATTGACGTCGAGATGCCGCAACTCGCCGAACTCAACGGCAAGGTCGGCTTTCCCGTCGCGCTCTACGAGGCTTATGACGACATGGTCAAGTATCTCAAGCGCACCGGCACCGGCATCACAATCGAGACCATGGCGACGGACATCGCAAGTCCCGACGTCAAGGGCACCTACGATGGACTGGTGATCCCGCGCAAATTGCCCGGCCCTGACAACACGGTCGTCGATGCCAAGCCGGCTTACGATGACGCCATGAAGACTGCGCGCCCGGCGCTGCAGGCGCTTTATCGGGATACATTCGCCAGGAACAAGCTCGATGCCGTCGCTTTCCCGACGGTGCCGAAGGTCGCCATTCCCGCAAATCCCGACTCGAGCAGCGTCGCAAATTTTGTGCTGTTCATCCAGAACACCGATCCCGGCAGCAATGCCGGCGTTCCCGGCATCCAGATTCCGGTAGCGCTGGGAGCGTCAAGCAAATCGCCCGTCGGTCTCGAGCTCGATGGCCCTGCCGGAAGCGACCGGCGGTTGCTGGCAATCGGCATGGCGATGGATAAACTGTTCGGACGCCTGCCGGCGCCTCAGCACTAGTCGGGCTCTGGAAGTGGCCGTTAGCGGACCCTGGGCTGGACCTAGGGACACGGCCATTCTCATTACTTGATGATGATCGTTGGCATCTACGCAACGCTCAGCGTATTCCTGCTGCTGGCGTCGCGCGACCCGCAAGCTCACCGCAGCCTCATTTGGTTCACGGGGGGAAACCCGTCGCGGACGAGGGTAGCGGCCTCAGCATCGCATCAGGCGGTGGTCACGGCGGGAGTCGGACGGGGCAATAAGAGCGTTGATACCGGGTAATGGCGGTGGAGCAAAGGGCCCCGACTTCTGGTGCGCTTTTGAAGATGGCGAGGTCGTGGTGATTGGCGATGAGCCTGCAAACACCAACAATGACAGGAGCCGCCGGAGATTGCTGTGTCGAGGGGCGAA
>JBATYU010000335.1:0-4844 GCA_049674245.1 Bradyrhizobium sp.
GATTGGCCTCAACGACGCGCTCATAGCCGTGTTCGACGCCAAGTACCATTACAACTTCTGGCGCCCAATCACTGCCATCCGCAATGGTGATATTGACGGCAACGACGTCACGGAACGCGAGGCGACTTGGCAGCCGATCGACAATACGCCGATGCACCCGGAGTACCCGTGCGCGCATTGCATCCTCAGCTGCACCATCGTGGGCGTCATTAAGACGGCGCTCGGAACCGAGGACATTCCTGAGATCGCGATAACGAGCACCACTGCACCCGGCGTGACCCACCGCTTTACCAACATGACGGCCTTTGCCGATGAGGTTGCGAATGCTCGCATCTGGTCCGGCTTCCATTATCGCTTCTCGACCCGCGTCGGCAGGGATATGGGACTCAAGATCGGTGAATACGTTGTGACAAACGTAATGCAGCCAGCCCTGACGGCAGGACCGCAGCAGCAGTTGCCGCCGCAGGGGTTGGTTCCTGTTGCACGATAACAAGTGTCCCGCCGGGCTTCTAGAAGTGAGGCCCAGCGGAAGCGCTTTCGATGCTGGTATCTCCTCGGCCTTAACTCCAAGGGAAGTTGCCGCCGTACGCCTGCCGCAATCAGAACGTCAAGTCATGGGTGTTGACGTTCGCCATCACCATCGCTTCACGGTGAAGCAAACCTCGATGCATTTTGAAACTAGGTCCGGGGGCAACCGCCGCACCACCTTCCACGGGGGCAGGGGACTATGACCACCAAACATCTTCGCATTGCGGCCATCATCGCGGTTCTGTTGCAGTTTGGTGCCGGAGGATTGGCGATCGGCGCGTCGCCAGGCAAGAGCGTCCAGATCGGCACGAACTTTCCCGACCGCTTCCCGGTGATCGGGAACTTCTATCTCGGCAAGCCGGTGATTGGCTTTGGCTCCGATATCGGCCGCGTCGAGCACGTCCCGGTGATCTTCCTCCACGGCAACAACGACACGCCGTTCGCGACCGCCTGCAACCCCTTTGGGCGCATCCAAGCCTTCGCGCAATTCTTCCTCGATCACGGCTACCACCTGAGCGAGCTCTGGGGGCTGGGTTATCAGGGCGATCAGTGCGACCTCGCACAGGACAATACCCATCGCTCAGGCATCTCGCACACGACTGCTGCGGCCGTGCCGATCCTGCGCGAATTCGTGCAGGCGGTCCTCGACTTCACTGGCGCCAAGCGCGTCGACATCGTCGCCCACAGTCTCGGCGTCACCGTGGCGCGGGAATGGATGCTGCAGGACAATGCCTATCGCAAGGTGCGGGCGCTCGTCGCCATCGACGGACCCAATCACGGCATCATTGACTGCTCGCCGAACCCAGCCAACTTCTACCAGCTGCCAAGCGGCGGCGGCTTCACGCCGAGTAGCGCGGTATGCGACGAGTACGGTTCCGACCACACTCAGTTGCTCACGGTACTGAACGCCGCGGGGGAGACGCCGGGTCCCACGCGTTACCTGGTAATCCGCAACAAGCCGGGAACACCCGACTTCGTCTACAACAGCCTGGCGGACGGCGTCCTCCCCGGCGTTCCTGCCGAGGATCGCGACGGCAACCCGCATGATTTCACCGCCAGCGCCGGTCTCGCTGGCGCTGAGACAATCGACCTTGTCGGCCAGGGGCAATTCGACACGGTCCTCTCCACCGCCCATCTCGGGATCCTGAACTCTCCCGACACGCGCAACGCCGCACTGCGGTTCTTGACCTCGTTACCAGGACGGGCCGGTCAGGAGGGCGAAGATTAGAGCAAGGTCCTCGCGCGCGCGTGAATCAATTTATGAACACGCGGCCCAGCTAGCCGGAGCAGGTTGAGGATGACCTCGGCCGCATGCCCGCTGTGGGTCCAAAACGCTCCTGACAGCCCCGAAATCCGACGTCGGCAATTTCCGTATTGAGGTCACGGCTCCGCCATTCGGAGCAGGAGCAAGAAGATCAACTCTGTGCGAGCGCCAATTACGGGCGGCTATTTATGACACCTTTCGCGTTATGATCCTGCGCGTAAGCTGCAAGGCGCGACAAGATTTCGTCCTGCAATTTCGCAAGTCCTGCAATTTCGCAATTGGTGTACTGATGTTAGAGCATGACACTGTTGATCGCGGTCGCCGCGCACTATTGGTCGCAGCAGGAGCGCTCATCCTCCAAGGGGTGCTCCAACCGACGACCGCATTGGGTCAGGCGGCCTCTGGCTCAAAGATGAAAATCGGCATTATCGGCGCCGGCCATATCGGCGGCACAATCGGCGAGCTCTGGGCCAAGGCAGGCCATCCGGTGTTCTTCTCGTCACGTCATCCGGAGGAGTTGAAAGACCTCGTCGAGCGCCTTGGCCCTCTTGCACAGGCCGGCACCGTCGATCAAGCGATTGCGTTTGGCGACGTCGTATTCATCGCCGTGCCTTACGGCGCGCTGCCGCAGATCGGGAAAGATTACGGCAAATCGCTTGCGGGCAAGATTGTACTCGACGCCGACAATGCCGTGGCTAGTCGCGACGGCGCCATCGCCGACGAGGTCGAGCGCGACGGCATCGGAGTTACTTCGCAGAAATATCTGCCGGGCGCCCGGCTGGTGCGCGCCTTCAACACCCTCAGCTACATGATCTTTGCGCGCGAAGCGAACCGTCCTGTCCCCAGGCTCGCGGTACCGATTGCCGGCGATGATCAGGAAGCCGTGCAAGTTGCGGCGGGACTGGTGCGCGATGCCGGCTTTGATCCGGTGGAGGTCGGCAAGCTGGCTGATGCGAGGCGCTTCCAGCGCGGCGCGCCAGGATATGGCCAGAATGTGAGCGCGGCTGAGCTCAAGCAGAAGCTGTCGCTGGCGCCATGACGCCTCTGGCGGGCTGGTTGCAGCGCGCGGTGCCTGCTACGACGCAAGAACGTTCGGCTGCGCTGTGGTCCTTCGCTTATTTCTTCACGCTGCTTGCCGGCTACTATGTGTTGCGTCCGGTGCGCGACCAGATGGGCATCGCCGGTGGCGTCAGAAACCTGCCCTGGCTCTTCACCGCCACGTTTCTCAGCCTGCTCGTCGCACAGCCGCTCTATGGCGAGCTGGTAGCGAGGTTGCCGCGGATCAGGTTTATTTCCATCGTCTACCATTTCTTCGTCGCCAACCTGGTGCTGTTCTGGCTGCTGCTGACGTTCGACGTGGAAAGGGTGATCGTCGCGCGGGTATTTTTTGTTTGGGTCAGCGTGTTCAATTTGTTCGCGGTGGCGGTGTTCTGGTCGTTCATGGCCGATCTGTTTACCGCAGAGCAGGGCAAGCGGCTGTTCGGGTTCATTGGCGCCGGTGGCACCGCTGGAGCGCTGCTTGGTCCGGTCGTCACGATCTGGCTGTCAGCGCCGCTCGGCCCGGTCAACCTGTTGATCGCGGCCGCCATCTTTCTCGAAGCAGCCGTGTTCTGCGTCCATCGCATTGAACGCGTGGCGGACGCGCCGACAGAGGTGGATCCTCGACGGCAGAGCGTTGGAGGCAGCGCTTTCGCGGCACTGCCCGAACTGATCCGTTCGCCTTATCTCCTGGGCGTGGCCATCTGGGTCAGCCTGCTGTCGTTCGGCGCGACGATCGCCTATTTCGCGCAGGCCAACATCGTTTCGGCGACGATCCATGACGCGGCGGCGCAAACGCGCCTGTTTGCAGGTATCGATCTTGCGGTGGGCCTGCTGAGCTTGGCGACGCAGGTCTTTGCCACCGCGAAATTCCTCAAGCGCTTCGGCACCGGTATCGCGGCCGCAGCCCTGCCTGCCGTTTATGTTGTCGGCTTCGCAGCGGTGGCGATCGCGCCGAGCCTGTCCGTGGTTGTGACGCTCCAGGTCGCACAACGCTGGATGAACTTCGCAATCGCAAATCCGGCACGCCAGGTATTCTTCACCGTGGTCGGGCGCGAGGAAAAATATAAGGCCAAAAACCTGATCGACGTGGTGATCTATCGCGGCTCGGACGCGTTGTATGGCTGGGTCTACGACAGCCTGCAGGCGCTGGGGTTGAAGCTTGGCGCCATCGCGCTATGCGCGCTGCCGGTCGTGGCGGGCTGGCTCGTTCTCTCGACTGCGCTTGGGCGAACGCAGGAACGTCTTGCGATGAAAACGGACGACCAAGGAGCGCTAGGATGGCAATCCGAATGACTCGCCAAATAACCCGCCGCGACTTTGCCGCATTGGCCGGCGGATTTCTGCTATCGACGAAAGCCGTTGCCCAAACCGAGACATCGCTTCTCAGCCGTCCCATTCCCGGCAGCGGCGAGCGCATTCCCGCCGTCGGTCTTGGCACTGCCTATGTTTTCGATGAGAATAACGAAGCGACGCGGGGCAAGGCCGATGCAGTCATACAGGCTCTGGTCAAGAATGGCGGACGGCTCATCGACACGGCGTCAACCTACGGCGATGCAGAAAGCGTGCTAGGCGAGGTCACCGCAACTGCCGGCTTGCGCGACAAGCTCTTCATCGCCACCAAGCTCGAGTCGCCCGACTCTCAGGAACTCAAGCGATCATTGGGCCGATTGAAGACTGCAAGCGTCGATCTGCTGCAGCTTCACAACGTCAGGAGCAAGCAGCAATCTCTCGAACGCTTCAGGGAGTGGAAGAAACAAGGCGTGTGCCGCTACGTCGGCATCACTTCGACATTCCACCGCGACTATCCCGCGGTCGAGGCCGTGCTGAAACGGGAGAAACCTGATTTCGTCCAGATCGACTATTCACTCGATAACCGCGGGGCTGAGAAAACCATCCTGCCACTGGCCGCCGAAATCGGAGCCGGCGTGCTGACCGCCTTGCCTTACGGCAATGGCAGATTATTCCGGGCAGTGCACGGCAAGGAATTGCCGGACTGGGCGCGGGTGTTCGC
>JBATYU010000336.1:0-9471 GCA_049674245.1 Bradyrhizobium sp.
CGGCGCTGCGGATACGTCAGCCGGTCGGGATGATGGATGCGCTCGGCATAGCGCGCGACCTTGGCGCAGACGACGCCTGCGGTATAAGTCTGCAGCTTGGAGCCGCGCACCCGGCCGATGCTGCGGCCTTCGATGACCTCGATATCCAGCGCGCAGGCCGACGGACAGTCGTGCGGACAGGTGGAATGCCGGATGTCGACCCTGGCGTGCTGGTTCATGTGCCAATGGTTAGCATCAAAAGCCAGAACAGCCGAGCGCATTTAACCGGCAGTCCACGCGCAAACCCGCGACCAAGCCATGCATTAGGCGCCGAGATAGGCTCCGCCATTGGCGTGGATCGCCTGCCCGGTGATGTAGCGCGCGCCCGGGCCGCACAAAAATCGAACCATCGCCGCGACGTCTTCCGGCTTGCCGCGCCCCCCGGTCAGGGTCTGATGGGTCAGATAATGCGCCGGTTCCGGCTTGTCTTTCGCCCGCGCCGTGCCGATCAGGCCAGGCACCACGCAATTGATAGTGATGCCGTCGGCGGCGAGCTCACTGGCGAGCGCACGGGTGAAGCCGACAATGCCCGCCTTCGCAGTCACCACATGGGCGCGATTTTTAGCGCCGGTATGCGCGCTTAGGCCGCCGATATTGACGATGGTCCCCGCGCCCGATTTGCGTAAACCCGCAAGGCACGCCTTGGTGCAGTGGAACGCGCCATCGAGCGTGACGTCGAGGATTTCGCGCCAATCGGCGTAATCCATGTCGGCAAACGATTTTTCCCGCCGCAGCGCGGCGTTATTGACGAGGATGTCGATGCCGCCGAATTGTCCGACCGCCGCGTCCGCCATCGCCTGCACGGCCTTTGGATCTGCGACGTCGCCGATGTGGACCAGGGCCTTGCCGCCGGACGATTCGATCTCGCGCGCGACGGTTTCCGCCTCGGTGCGGTTGTTGCGCGCGTTGACGAGAATGGACGCGCCGCCGGCTGCGAGCTGAAGCGCGATCGCGCGGCCGATATTGCGGCCGGCGCCGGTGACGATTGCGACCTTGCCGGTGAGTTCTTTGCTCATGAATGCCTATCCGCGCAGCGACGCCAAATCGATCCTGCCGTTATAGAAGCCCGCCATCAGCTTCAGGGCAGCATCGCTTTGCGCACTTGTCCAGCCGCCATGCGCGGCGTTGAGCGCAAATTTATCGGTCACGTCCCGCCGTGTCAGCGGCTCATGTGCGCCGCCGCGCAAATGCGGCTGCCGTTCCTCGATGACGCTGCCGTCCTTGAGGATGGCGCGGATATGCCCGGTATAATTGTTCGGATAGGGATTTTGGGGATCGATCACGAATTTCACCTTCGCCGCCAGCGCAAGCACTTGGGGCTCGTGGATCGCGCTGTCGGTGAAGGCGCCGAGCCCGACGCCGCCGTGGACAAAACCGGTCGCCAGCAGATACGGCACTGCGAACTTGGCGGCATAGCCGTTGCGCGGGCGCTGCTTGTCGATCAGCGGCTCCCACAGCCGGTGAACGGTGCCCTCCGCGACCTCGCAGGCGATCTCCTTGATGTCTTCCGCCCTGATGCCGCGCGCGGCGAGCCGTCGCGCACAATCGATGTAAGGCTGCGCCATGGTCCCGCAGGGATAGGGCTTGAATGCCAGCGTATCGGTGACCCAACGTTCGCCGAAATCGCCGACCAATGCGTCGTAGTCGCCGTGGGTGGTGTGCGCGAACCCCTGGAACAGCCCATGGGTACCCTCGAACACCGTGCGCGGGCCAATAAAGCCCGCCCGCGCCAAAAGCGCGGCGCGGATGCCGGACTGCGCGGCCCAGCCGGCATGCAGCCGCTTGGTCCAGGTGCCCTCGGCCAGATATTCGATGATGCCGCCGGCCATGCTGCCGGCGATGCCGAGCGCATCCACGATCTGCCGGGCGTCAAGGCCAAGTGCTGCGCCGACGCCGGCGGCCGCGCCCATCGCGCCAAATATCGCGGTCGGGTGAAAGCCAGCCTTGTGCACGGCCTTGGGCACCACCAGGCTCAAACGGCACAGCACCTCGGTTCCGACCGCAATCCCAATCAGCGCCATCCGTCCGTCGGGATTGTGCCGCTCGCAGGCCGCGAGCACCGCGGGCACGATCACGGCACCGGCATGCACCGGCCCGCCTTCAAACGTATCGTCGAAATCCTCGCCATGCGCAGCGGTGCCGTTGACGAAAGCCGCGCCTGCGGCATTCAGCGTACGCACGTGACCGATCGCGGTGCACGGGCCATCATCGTCGCAGCCCTTGAGCGCGCTTGCGATATAGTCCTCGTTCCGCGCGGTCGCGCAGAGACCGACGACATCGATCAGCAAGTCCTCGCATTTGTGCGTGGTCGCGGCCGGCAGCGCACCCAGTTTCAAGGCAGCGATTTTCGCGGCCAGCGTTTCGGCGACAGAGATTTTCGGCAAATCCTGCGTCACGATCCGTTTCCAGCGGATCAAACGTGGAAAATCTTGCTGTAGCGCGCCTTGATCGCCTCGCCTTCCCTCTCCACCGCCGCCGCGTCGTCCTTCATGGTCTTGATGTCCTTGAACGGTTTGCGGCCCGCCTTCTCCTTTGTCTCGGAATGCACCGAGCGCAGGCCGCCGACATCGATGATCATTTGCTGCGCCTCACGGCCGAGGGAAAACGACTGAAACAGTTTTGCGGCGTTGGGGTTGGGCGAAGACTTGAAAATGCCGTTCGGACCGATGATCAGCGGCGAGCCTTCGGTCGCATAAACCGGCTCGACCGGGCGGCCGGCCTCCTTCATCTGGAAGATGTTGTACTCGTTGCCGTCGGCCATCACGGCGAGTTCGCCGAGATCAAGCTTCTTCGGCGGGTCGGCCGAGGATTGCACCTGCATGATGTTCTGCTTGGCAAGCTGCTCGAAATAGCTCCAGCCGAGATCGCGCTGCATCTGATAGGTCGCTGTCATGATGGTGCCGCTATAGCCGGGATGCGCCTTGACGATCTTGCCCTTCCATTTGGGATCGAGCAGATCGGCAAAGCTCTTCGGCGCTTCCTCCGGCTTCACCAAATTGGTGTTGTAGGCGATGATCGAGAGCCAGACCCGAAAGCTCGCAAACTGTCCGTCGGCATCCCTGTGCTCGGCCGGATAGAATTTTGCGACCTCCTCCGGCACGTAAGGCGCGAGGATACCGTCGCGCTTCCAGACGATGAAATGCGCGGCATCGGAGGAGTTCACGACATCGACCGCGTGAATGTTGCTGGAATATTCCTGGCCGATGCGCTGGAACACGCGCTCGGCGCCAGTGCGTTCGACGCGCACGGCAATTCCTGGATATTTTGCCTCGAACGCCTTGGCGAGTTTTTCTGCGACCGGCAGATCGGTCGAGGTGTAGTAGCTGACCTGGCCTTCCTTCCGCGCGGCCTCGATCAACGCCGGCGTGACCGGCTCCGGCGGCGGCGCAGCCGCTACCACGCGGGTCGAGAATGCGCTACCCGCGAGCAAGGCGCCGGCACCCTTGAGGAGGCTGCGACGTGAAACTTTCGCATGCTTCATGGGTTGGTTCATCCCCTCTTTGGCGGTGTCAGGGACACTGCAAATTATCTTTTATTCCTTCGACTATTCCTGGGCCTATAGCCAGTCCGCCGTCGACAGTCTATTCGCCTTGCAGCTAAATTGCCCTGCAACCGGACGAATATTTAGGGGAGGCTGAAATGACCGGCTCAAGATTTGCGCTGGCGCTGACCGCAGCACTTGCCGCAGCGCCTGTCCCCAGCTCGCCTTCGCACGCGCAAGATTATCCGGCGCGGCCGGTCAGGGTCGTCGTTCCCTTTGGCCCGGGCGGCCCGGCCGATGTCACGGCGCGCCTGCTCGGCAACATCCTGCAGGAAAAATTCGGCCAGCCGTTCGTGGTCGAGAACCGCACCGGCGCCGGCGGCGTGATCGGCACGCTCGAGGCCGCCAAATCACCGGCGGACGGCTATACGCTCTTGATGATGTCGAATACCCAGACCGCGAACGAATCGCTGGTTGCACTGCCACAGCGCAAATATGAGCTGATGCGCGACCTCGTGCCGATCGCGCCGGTGAATTATTCCGATCTCGTGATCGTGGTGCATCCGGACGTCGCCGCCAAGACGCTGGCCGAATTCATCGCGCTTGCCAAGTCGCAACCGGGAAAGCTGAACTACGCATCGTCAGGCCAGGGCACGCCCTATCACATGGCCGGCGAGCTGTTCAAAGCCATGGCCGGCATCGATGTCGTGCATGTACCTTACCGCAACAGCGGCGAAGCGCGCTCCGGTGTGATCGGCGGACAGGTGCAGATGATGATCGATGCGGTGCCGGCGATGGCCCCCAATATCGGTGAAAACCAGGTGCGCGCGCTCGCGACCTCCGGCAAGGCGCGCTCGAGCGTGCTGCCGAATGTGCCGACGGTGATCGAGGCCGGCGTTCCCGGCTATGAAGCCACCATCTGGCTCGGCCTGATGGCTCCTGCCGGCACGCCGAAGCCAATCATCGACAAGCTCAATGCCGCCGTGAACGAAGCGGTGAAGCGGGGCGATATCGTCAAGCTCTGGACCGAACAGGGGGCGGTTCCGATGTCGATGACCCCGGAGGAATTCGACAAATTCCTGCGCGGCGATATTGTGAAGTGGGCGGAAGTCGTCAAGAAATTCGACAAGCCGTAAATCAGGGCCCTAAGTCAGCGATGCCGAGCATTCGATTTCGCCTCAATGGCGTTCAGACCGAAGTCGACGCCGATCCCGATCGTTCGCTGCTCGACATCCTGCGCGGACCGCTCGGCATGACCGGTCCGCATTTCGGTTGCGGCTCCGGCGAATGCGGCGCCTGCCATGTCATCGTCGGCGATCGCGCGGTGGCTTCCTGCGACACGCCGCTGTGGTCCGTCGAAAGCAAGGAGGTGACGACCATCGAGGGATTGGGCAGCGTCGAGCGGCCGCATCCGCTGCAGCGCGCCTTTATCACCGAGCAGGCCCTGCAATGCGGCTATTGCGTCGCCGGCATATTGATGAGCGCGGCGGCTCTGTTGATGCGAAATCCCTCGCCGAGCGACGCCGATGTGCGCGCCGCCCTCGACCGCAACCTTTGCCGCTGCGGCTCGCATAACCGGATGGTGCGAGCAGTGCTGCGCGCGGCTGCCGAGATGGGGGCGCAATGAGCGCAACGCCAAGACTGCCGATCAGCTTAGCTGCGAACCCAAGACTGTCGTCGTGGGTGAAATTCTCCTCAGAAGGACGGGTGATGCTCTCGCCCGGCAAGGTCGAAATCGGACAGGGTATCGTGACCGCGCTCGCTCAGATCGCCGCCGACGAACTCGATGTCGATATCGGCCGCGTGCAACTGGTCCGCGCCTCGACCGCGGCGAGCCCCAATGAAGGTGTCACCTCGGGCAGCCTTTCGATCCAGCAATCGGGGCGCGCCATCCGCCAGGCGTGCGCCGAGATCCGGCAGATCTTTCTTACCGCGGCCGCCGCTCGGCTCGGTATCGACGCGAACGCCCTCGATATCAGCGACGGCACGATTTTCGGGCCCGGCAATGTGCAAACGAGCTATTGGGAACTCGCCGAAGAAATCTCGCTCGATCGCGACGCGACGCTGGAGGCCACGCCGAAATCGGCTGCCAAGCGTGCCCTCGCCGGACAATCGGTCCAGCGCGTCGACCTTCCCGACAAGGTATTCGCGCGTCCGCGCTTCATTCACGATTTCACGTTGCCGTCGATGCTGCATGGCCGCGTGCTGCGGCCGGAGCGGTCGCGGGCAAGGCTCGACGAACTGAACGAGAACGAAGCGCGGACCGTCGCGGGTCTGGTGGCCGTCGTGCGCGACGGAAGTTTTGCTGGCATCGTCAGCGAGACCGAAGACGGCGCGGAAGCCGCGCTCGGCGCTTTACGCAAGGGCGCAACATGGTCGGCAGGCGAAGCGTTGCCCGACGAAAACGACCTGGCTGCATTCCTGAAGGCACAGCCGGTGGAGTCGACGATCATCGACACCAGGACGTCGTCAAAGACGAGCGACAAGCAGCGCACGATGCGGCGGCAGTTTACCCGCCCCTATATCGCGCATGCCTCGATCGCGCCGTCCTGCGCCATGGCGCAATGGAACGGCGATCGCGTTCACGTTTGGACCCACAGCCAGGGGGTCTATCTGCTTCGCGCCGATCTTGCGCTGGTTCTTAAAATTCCAGTCGAGAATATCACGGTCGAGCATATCGAAGGCGCCGGCTGTTACGGACACAACGCGGCCGACGACGTTGCGCTCGATGCCGTTCTACTCGCGAAAGCGGCAGGCGGGCGACCGGTGCGTGTGCAATGGTCGCGGGCGGACGAGATGATCCACGCGCCGTTTGGCGCGGCGATGGCGATCGAGATCGAGGCCGATCTCGATACGCAAGGCGAGATCGTCGATTGGCGACATGTGATCTGGAGCAATGGTCACGTTGCCCGGCCGGGGCGCGCAGCGCAGCCTGCGTTGCTCGCGGGAACCGAACTCGCCGCTCCCTTTCCGCGCATCATCTCTTCCAATCCGCCGCAGGCCAATGGCGGCGGCGGCGACCGCAACTCGGTCCCGCTCTACGATTTTCCGGCATGGAAGATCGAAAGCCATCGGCTGCTGACCATGCCGGTCCGCACCTCGGCGCTGCGGACACTCGGCGCACAGGGCAATGTGTTTGCGATCGAATGTTTCCTCGACGAGGTCGCCACCGAGCGCGGCGAAGACCCGATTAAATTCCGGCTGCGGCATCTTCGGGATGAGCGCGCCAAAGACGTGATCCGCGCGGCCGCCCAGCGCGCGAATTGGAAGCCGGAGAAAAAGCCCGGCACAGGCTACGGCGCAGGCTTTGCACGTTACAAGAATACCGGCGCCTATTGCGCAGCGATCGCCGAGATCGAAGGCGAGCAAGACATCCGCGTCAAACGGCTGACGCTCGCGGTCGACGTCGGCGAGGCCATCAATCCCGACGGGGTCATCAACCAGATCGAGGGCGGCGCGATTCAGGCCACCAGCTGGGTCTTGAAGGAGCGCGTCCGCTTCGATTCCGAGCGCATCACCAGCAGCAGCTGGACGGACTACCCGATCCTGCGCTTCAGCGAGGTGCCACAGGTGCAGGTCGACGTCATCCAACGGAGCGATATCGAGCCGGTCGGCGCCGGCGAGGCCGCCCACGGCCCGGTCACGGCGGCGATTGCCAACGCGGTGTTCGATTGCCTGGGCGTGCGGATTCGCAATCTGCCGATCACCCGCGACAGCCTGGTCGCGGCGATGGAACTTGCTTCGTGACTAACCTGAAAATTCTAAGCGGCGGTGCGGCGCAAGGCCTGGTCACAAACCTCACCCCCACCTTCAAGGCGCAGACCGGCTTCGACATATCAGGAGAGTTCGGCGCGGTCGGTGCCATGGCCGCAAAACTGCGCAAGGGCGTGCCGACCGACGTGGTGATCTTGACGGCGGCGCTTGTTGCCAAGCTGGCGAAAGAGAAGCTGGTGGTCGCCGCCGCCGTCTCCGATGTCGGCCTGGTCGAGACGGCGCTGGCCGTGCGTAAAGGTGATCCCTTGCTCGCGGTCAGGGACGAAACCGATTTGCGGCAGGCATTGCTGGCGTCGGATGCGATCTTCGTGCCGGACACCAAGGCCTCCACCGCCGGAATTCATGTTGCAAAAGTGCTGGCGCAGCTTGGCGTTGCCGACGCGGTGGCTGAGCGGCTAAAAATCTATCCGAATGGCGCGACCGCGATGCACCATCTCGCAGGCTCCGATGCCAAGCGGCCGATCGGCTGCACCCAGTCGACCGAGATCATCAGCACCAAAGGCGTTGTGCTCTCGGGACCGCTGCCGATCGGATGCGAGCTTTCGACCATGTACACGGCCGGCGTAACGACGCTGGCCGCTAACGTGAAGCAGGCTCAGACCCTGATCGATCTGTTGACGAGTGCCGATGCACGGGAGCTGCGCACCCGCGCGGGCTTCTTGAGCGCTAAGAAATAACGACGAGACACGACGCTTGGCCACGACGAGATCGACGAGATCGAATTCGCCGCAGTGCATCCAAAACGGACAATGACGCTTACTGCTTGCGACGGGCGGCAGTGCCAGCTAGGCTGCCAAGTCCAAGGCCTCCTGTTTTCAGGCGGGGACGTGCCGAAATTCCCGTTGCGCTTCGCAGGGTTTGCTGCCGTCGGCAGGCATGATTTCTCAAGAGGCCGCTGGCTTTTTCGGTCTCTATTGCCGTTCAAATTCCGAGAGGTTGCGCGCCGCTTCGCAAGCGGTCGGCTCTGAATGGCCGCCGCTCGCTGGGAACGTGATCCGAACCCAACAGTAGAGGACACCATGTCAACCACGCTTGATGCTTCTGCGAATATGCCCTGGTGGAAAGAGCCGACCAAAGATCAATGGAACGCCTATATCGCCGCCTGGCTGGGCTGGACCCTGGATGCCTTCGATTTCACAATCTTCTTGCTGATCATGGTGCCGATTGCCAAGGAATTTGACGTGCCTTTGACGGCGGTCACCGCCGTGTTCACGATCACCCTGTGGATGCGTTTGGTGGGCGCGACGGCCGCCGGTTGGATGGCTGACCGGATGGGTCGCAAGGCGCCGCTGATGATTTCCATTCTCTGGTATTCGCTTTGCAACTTCATCGCGGGTTTTTCTCCGACCTTTGCTTTTCTGTTCTTTTTCCGCGCAATGCTCGGCATCGGGATGGGCGCGGAATGGCCGGCCGGTGCGGCGCTTGCCATGGAATCCTGGCCGCCGCGTTCCCGCGGGTTCATGAGCGGCATCCTGCAGGGCTCATGGGGTCTTGGCTTCGCTTTATCGGCGCTCGCCTATGGCTTCCTGTTCGACCTGATCGGCTGGCGCGGTCTCTTGTGGATCGGAATATTGCCGGCGCTCGCCGTGGTCTGGATCCGATACTATGTGAAAGAACCAGAAGTCTGGGTCACGAATAAGCGGATCCAGCGGGAAGCCAAGGCCGAAGTGAAGGCGCCCTTGTTCTCCATCTTCAAGCGCGGCATGCTGACGAACACGCTGACGGCCTGCTTGTGGATGGGTAGCGCCTTCTGCGTCTACTACTCGATCTGGGCTCTGTTCTCGGCATACCTGCAGAAGGAGCTGCATTGGACCCCGCTGATGGTGGCCAAGCCGCTGTTCTGGGCCAACATCGTCGTGTTCGCCGGCAGTGCCCTGTGGGGCCTGGTTTCGGACAGGTGGGGGCGCCGGCCGGGGATCATCGTGCCGGCCACGATCGCAATCTTCGTGACGCCGCTCTATCTGTGGACGCTGGATCCGACCTACATCGTCGGGGGATTCATCCTGCAAGGCATCTTCGGCGGCTCGATCTACGGGCAGAACCCAAGCTACCTCTCCGAGCGCTTCCCAACCGAAGTGCGGGCGACGGCGTCCGGATTTGTTTATCATCAAGGCGCAATCTGGGGCGGCTTGATAGCGCCGGTGCTGACCTATTTTGCCGTACAGATGAACATGGGC
>JBATYU010000337.1:0-1764 GCA_049674245.1 Bradyrhizobium sp.
GTGACCATGCTCGCCTTGGCGAGGGAGGCTTTGGAGCGCTTTGACAATAACGCCGATGCCGCTCAAGCCTATCTATCGGAACGATTGGTCAATGACGAACAGCTTCGCGAGGCTCTAGTTAAAGCTGCGATCGAATATGAGAGACTCGAAATGATGGAGGCACCGTCCTAAAGGGATTGGAGGGCGGCGCTCCTTCACGCGCCCGAATACGCGGCGGTCAGGGACAGGTTTCCTTTTACCTGCGACCCCGCAGAGCTGAACGGTGCGCTACCGACAGTAGGCGCGCTAGGTAGTAGCGAGTCTCGTCGTCGTCATATCGATACCGCCACAAGCGTGAGTGCGCGCCAGTCATTCAATTGATCGCGAGGCACACCGAATATCGGAAAGCATCGGCGCTTCCGACTTTTTGGGTGCCCGTCGTTTCGCGTGGCGACCATTATCTCCCCCTTGTGGGCCCTTGTGCGAGGGGGATAGTCTTGAGTCCTAACCCGCCAGGGGGAGTGGCCCAATTACTCGGTGCGTCCCTTACAGGAGTCCTCCGATGTCATCCCTCAAAGGCAAGACGCTGTTTATCTCCGGCGCTAGCCGCGGCATTGGGCTTGCGATCGCGCTGCGCGCCGCACACGATGGCGCCAATGTTGCGATCGCCGCGAAGACCGCGGAGGCGCATCCGAAGCTGAAGGGCACCATCTTTACCGCCGCCGACGAGGTGCGCGCGGCCGGCGGCAAGGCGCTGCCGGTCATCTGCGACATTCGCGATGAGGCCCAGGTGATCGCAGCTGTTGATAAGACCGTCGCCGAATTCGGTGGCATCGATATCTGCGTCAACAACGCCAGCGCCATCAGCCTGACCAACTCCCAAGCAACCGACATGAAGCGGTTCGACCTGATGATGGGCATCAACACCCGCGGCACTTTTATGGTGTCGAAATATTGCATCCCGCACCTGACGAAGGCCGAAAACCCGCACATCCTGATGCTGTCGCCGCCGCTCGACATGAAGGCGAAATGGTTTGAGCACTCCACCGCCTATACCATGGCGAAGTTTGGCATGAGCATGTGCGTGCTGGGACTATCGGCCGAACTGAAGAGTGCGGGCGTCGCGGTCAACGCGCTGTGGCCGCGCACTACGATCGCTACCGCGGCGGTCGGCAATCTCCTGGGGGGCGACGCCATGATGCGCGCGAGCCGCACGCCCGAGATCATGGGAGATGCGGCTTATGTCATCCTCACGAAGCCGTCGCGCGAGTTCACCGGGCAGTTCTGTATCGACGACAAGCTGCTCTATGCCAGCGGAGTGCGTGATTTCGACCGTTATCGCGTCGATGCCTCGGTCCCGTTGGCGTCGGACTTCTTCGTGCCCGACGATGACGTGCCGCCGCCCGGCGTCGCGGTAATTCCCCTGCGTTAGGCCAGCGCGTTTGCCAATGCATGAACGTCGGCTAGGGTCAATCGCGCCGTCTTGACCGTCGGCCCGGCTGTGTGTACCGAAAACCTAAACACGGGCGTAGTTGTGATGAAGTCCGCCCAGGATGGCAAGTGACCTGACCACACCGGTTCGCTGAACCGGGCGAGAAACGGGCGCATCCTTATCCAAGGCCAAGTGCGTCCGCGTCTCATTATAGTAGCGAGCATAGAATTTCAGAATCCGGCGCAGATGTGCCTCGCCCAGGACAATGATGTGGTCCACACATTCACGCCGGATCGATCCGATCAGCCGTTCGACAAAGCCATTCTGCCAGGGTGAGGCCGGTGAAATCGGCT
>JBATYU010000338.1:0-5968 GCA_049674245.1 Bradyrhizobium sp.
GCGTATCGCCGTCGAGGTCGCGGGCGCCGACCACGTCAAAACCCGCCGCCTGCAGGGTTTGCGCGACCAGCCCCGCATCGGTGGCCGCGGTCGCAAGCGGCGCCTGGGCATACGCGCCGTCGCCGACGACCAGCGCGATGCGTTTCTCCTGCTGTTGTTGCTGTGCGGTGGCGGAACTCAGCATCCCCGGAAGGGCGAAAAGCAGCATCAGGAAAAGCGAAAAAATCGAACGGGTCGTGGTGGCACGCTTGTTTTTGGTCCGCCCAAGGTTCAATTGCGACGCCCGCGCATTGAGCGCGCGGCCAGCTGAACGCCGCTTGAACGAAAGGCGCTGCCATTAAGGCAGGCGCGTGGCGGGCCGGCATAGCGGGTAATGAATGTCCGGGCCGGCATGTCATTGTGCAGCTGCGGCCTTGAAGCTTATTCTGCGAGGCGGCCGAGACGACCGTCGACGCGATGACGACCGCCGCCAAGTTGGAGGCCGAGTCATGGTTCGCAAAATTCGCAAAGCCGGCGCGAAGCAAGGTGCCCTCTCAGAGGAGGACTGGTTTGAATACCGGCTCGAAAACGATCCGCGATTTTTGCGCCGGATCGAGCAGGCGCGCGACAGTCTGCAGGCAGGGCGCGGGGTCCGCCTGGAAGACCTCGAAACGGAATAGCCGTCCCGCACAAGAGCCTCAGGCGACCATGTCGACCTTGCCGTCCTTCAGCCGGTAGATGCCCCCGACCACCTTTAGCTTTTTCTGCTCGACCGCGGCGCCGAGGATCGGTGTCGCGGAGGCAAGCCTGGCGACATTGTCGATCACGTTCTGCCGGGTGGCGTTGCTGAGTGTATCGCCGGCCTGTTGCGAGACCGCCTTTACCGCGGGTGCGATGGCTGTGACCAGCGAGGGCAAACGTCCCGGCAGCGTCGTGTTGTCTTTCAGGGATTTGATGGCGGCATCGACGGCGCCGCAGCTTTCATGGCCCAGCACCAAGATCAAAGGCACCGCCAGCACCGCGACGGCATATTCCAGGCTGGCGATCATTTCATCACTGGCGAAGTTGCCGGCGACGCGGCAGACAAAGAGATCGCCGCGGCCGCTATCGAAAGCATATTCGGGCGCGATCCGCGAATCCGCGCAGCTCAGGATCGCCGCATACGGGTTCTGGCCCTTGGCCAATGCCTCCCGCTCATGCTTGAAATCGTGACGCAGCGAAACGCCCTCGACGTAACGCGCATTGCCGCGTCGCAGGCCTTCGAGCGCCGCATCCGGCGACAGCACGTTCTGTGGCTTCGGCGGCTTCTTCTTTTCCTCTTCCTTTTCCTTGTCCTTTTCCCTCTCCTTTTCCTTGGCGTCAGCCGCGCCCGCAAAGGCGAGCCCGATGGCCGCGGCCGCAAAGACAAAGGTGCGCCGCGATGGCGCGAGCGGATGATGTGAATATTGGCCGCACGTCTCGCACATATGAAGCTCCCTTCCTAAGCAAACATGGCCAACGCGGGCGGCCACCAACCTCGTGGACTGCGCTTGTCCTCAGTCATACTTCGTTCTTTATCGAAGCGTTGCAACTACAGTTACGGAGAACGCTAACCTTACATATTCATAGTACCTGACGTCAGGCAAAAATCGCGGTCAGTCATTCGAAATGGTTCGGGATAATGCCAATGGCGAGGCAGACGCGTGAAGGCACCTTTCATGGATGGTGGGTGGTCGGCGCGGCGTTTGTCCTCGCTGTATTCGGTTTGGGATTTGGTTTCTACGGTCCTCCGGTTTTCTTGCAGGCCATTCGCGAAGCCAGAGGATGGCCGTTGGCCCTCATATCGACGGCCGTGACGGTACACTTCTTGATTGGCTCGATCGTGACGGCTAGTCTACCGATGCTCTATCAGCGCTTTGGGATTCCCGCGGTGACCAAAGCTGGCGCGCTCGCGCTGGCTATCGGCATCTTCGGCTGGGCCGCAGCGACGACCCCGTGGCAGCTCTTCGCCGCAACGCTGCTCAGCGGCGCAGGCTGGGTCGCAATGGGTGTAGCTGCGGTCAACGCAATCGTTTCTCCGTGGTTCGTGCGCGATCGCCCCGCAGCGCTCGCCATGGCCTATAACGGCGCCAATGTCGGCGGCATCATTTTCTCGCCGCTCTGGGCGACCGCTATTGGCCTGTTGGGATTTCCGATTGCGGTCGCTGCAATCAGCCTGATCATGATACTCGTGATATGGGCTCTCGCCGACCTGGTATTTTCACAGTCGCCAGAACAAATGGGATTGGCCCCTGATGGAGGTGTCGCCGGTACGCCTCCGCGTTTGCATTTTGTCACCGGCCGTGCCCCCCTTCCGGGATCGCTGCTCTGGCGCGATCCGAAATTCCTGACGCTTTCAGCCGGAATGGCACTTGGGCTATTTGCGCAGATCGGCATCACCGCGCACCTCTTCTCATTGCTGTCGCCTGCGCTGGGCGCGACAGAGGCCGGCTTGGCGATGGGGCTCGTCACTGTCATGGCCATCGCCGGCCGAACTCTGCTTGGTTGGGCAATGCCTGAGCGGGCTGACAGGCGGTTGATGGCTTGCGCGAGTTACGCGGTGCAAATTGCTGGCTCGATTTCATTCATTGTCGCCGCAGGCACAAATATTCCTTTCCTGCTGTTCGGTGTCGTGCTCTTCGGTCTCGGCTTCGGCAATGGGACGTTTCTGCCGCCGCTGATTGCACAGACCGAGTTCGTCGGGGACGACGTGCAGCGCGTGGTGGCGCTCATCGTTGCCGTCTCGCAAGCCGCCTACTCGTTCGCCCCGGCAATCTTCGGGCTGATACGCGAGTTCGCTGCAGCGGCCGGAGGCTCGACGTCGAACGCCGTTCCCAGCCCTTATGTTGTCGCTGCGTTGATACAGGCACTGGCAATCTGCGCATTTCTGGCAGGCCGCCGATAACGGCGCCTTGCCACCGCCTACAGCGTCTGCACGTCGACGACACCCGAAACCGCCTTCAGCGCGCCAGCAATCTGCGGCGAGACCTTGAAGCGGCCGGGCAGCTTCATTTCCACCTCGGTCTCCAGGTCGAGCATGATGACGAGCGAAACGTCGCCGTCGGCGCCGCCCGGCGCCGCTGCCATAGGCTTCGCCTGAGGTGCGCGGGCCGCGGCGCCCTGAAGGACCGCTTCCGGCATATTAAGGCGCCTGGCGATGGAATCGAGCGGCCTGGTATCGCGCACGAAGATGCGCAGGCCCTTTTGGGTCTTGGCGGCGGCGTCATCGAGCGGCTCGGCATGCAGCACCCGGGCACGGATGTCCTCGCCCTGCAATTCGGCCCCTAACTGCAGCAGCACCGCAGCACCCGGCTCCAGCACCTCGCGGTATTGCGCAAGTCCTTCCGAAAACAACACCGCCTCGAAATGCCCGGTCGGATCGGACAGGCCCATGATGCCCATCTTGTTGCCGGTCTTGGTGCGCCGTTCCATCCGCGACACCACGGTGGCCGCGACCTTGCCCGCGGTCGCGCCGGTCTTGACCGCGCGGGAGAACTCCGCCCAGGACTGCACCCTCAGACGTTTCAATATGGTCGCGTAGTCATCGAGCGGATGGCCGGACAGGAAGAAGCCGATGGCGTCGTATTCGCGCTTGAGCCGCTCGGCCGGCAGCCAAGGTTCGACCTGCGGCAGCATGAGGGTCGGCGCGTCGGCCGCATTGCCGAACATGTCGTTCTGCCCGATGCTGGCGGCCTCATGGCTGCGCTGGCATGCCGCTAAAATCGCTTCGGCGCCGGCGAAAACGCGCGCCCGATTGGCGTCCAGCGTGTCGAAGGCGCCGGCGGCAGCTAAACTCTCGATCACGCGCTTGTTGATCGCGCGCGGATTAACTCTCGCGGCGAAATCGGCGAGCGAGGTGAACAGAGCTTTTTTGCGCTCTTCGACGATCAGCTCGACGGCTTGCGGTCCGACGCCCTTCAGTGCTGCGAGCGCGTAATAAATCGTGCCGTCGGCGACCTCGAAAGAAGCGCCGGAGCGGTTGATCGAGGGCGCCTCGACCTTGATGCCAAGCCGTTGCGCCTCGCTTCGAAACTCGGAGAGCTTGTCGGTGTTGTTGAGGTCGAGCGTCATCGACGCCGCGAGGAACTCGACCGGATAATGCGCCTTCATATAGGCGGTGTGATAGGACACCAGCGCATAGGCCGCGGCGTGGCTCTTGTTGAAGCCGTAGTCGGCGAATTTTGCCAACAATTCGAAGATGATTTCGGCCTGCCCTTTCGGCACGCCGTTCTTCACCGAGCCGGCGACGAAACCCTCGCGCTGCTTCTCCATCTCGGAGCGGATTTTCTTGCCCATCGCGCGGCGCAACAGGTCGGCTTCGCCGAGCGAATAGCCCGCCATCACCTGCGCGATCTGCATCACCTGTTCCTGGTAGATGATGACGCCAAACGTCTCTTTGAGAATCGGCTCCAGCATGGGATGCAGATATTCCGGCTCCTCGTCGCCATGCTTGCGCGCGCAATAGGTCGGAATGTTCGCCATCGGACCCGGTCGGTACAGCGCGACCAGCGCGATGATGTCCTCGAAGCGGTCGGGCCGCATGTCGACCAGCGCGCGCCGCATGCCCTGGCTTTCCACCTGGAACACGCCGACCACATCGCCGCGCGCCAGCATCTGGTAACTCTCGGTATCCTCGAGCGGCAGCGTCGAAAGATCGACATCGACCCCGCGCCGCTTCAACAGTTTTAGGGCCGCATCGAGCACCGTCAGCGTCTTCAGGCCGAGGAAGTCGAATTTGACGAGGCCCGCGGGTTCCACCCATTTCATGTTGAACTGGGTCACCGGCATATCGGATTTCGGATCGCGGTAGAGCGGCACGAGCTCGCTCAACGGACGATCGCCGATCACGATGCCGGCGGCGTGGGTGGAGGCGTGCCGCGTCAGGCCTTCGAGACGCTGGGCGATATCGAAGGCGCGCGCGACCACGGGATCCTCGTCGCGAAACGCCTGCAGTTTTGGCTCGCTCGCGATGGCGGCGGCCAGCGTCACCGGCGCGGCGGGATTTTGCGGCACCAGTTTTGTGAGTTTGTCGACCTGGCTGTAGGGCATCTGCAGCACGCGGCCGACATCGCGCAGCACGCCGCGCGCCTGAAGAGTGCCGAAGGTGATGATCTGGGCGACCTGATCGCGGCCGTAGCGCTGCTGCACATAGTCGATCACCTCGCCGCGCCGGTCCTGGCAGAAATCGATGTCGAAGTCCGGCATCGAGACGCGCTCGGGATTGAGGAAGCGCTCGAACAGGAGGCCAAAGCGGATCGGATCGAGATCGGTGATGGTCAGGGCGTAGGCGACCAGCGAGCCCGCGCCGGAGCCGCGGCCGGGGCCGACCGGAATGCCTTGCGCCTTCGCCCATTTGATGAAATCGGCGACGATCAGGAAATAGCCCGCATAGTTCATGCGGGTGATGACGTCGATCTCGAAGGCGAGCCGCGCGCGATAATCCTCCTCGGTTGTTCCTTGTGACAGGCCATGAACCCTGAGGCGATGGCTGAGGCCCTCCTCGGCCTGACGGCGCAATTCAGCCGCCTCGTCGCTGTCAGCGGCTCCCGCGCCCACCGAAAAGCGCGGCAGGATCGGCTTGCGCGTGGTTGGCCGGAACGCGCAACGCTCGGCAATCTCGATGGTCGAGGCCAAGGCCTCCGGCACGTCGGCGAACAGCACGGCCATTTCGGCGCGCGTCTTGAACCGGTGATCGGCGGTGAGCTGGGCGCGATCGGTCTCGGCGACCAGGTGACCGCCGGCGATGCACAGCAGCGCGTCATGCGCTTCATAGTCGTCCGAGGTCGCGAAATACGGCTCGTTGGTGGCAACCAGCGGCAATCCCTTTGTATAGGCGAGATCGATCAGGCCGGCCTCGACGCGGCGCTCCTTCTCGATGCCGTGGCGCTGCAATTCGACATAGAGGCGATCGCCGAACAGGCTTGCGAGGCGGTCGCAGCGCGCCGCCGCGAGGCCGGGGTGATCGGCGAGC
>JBATYU010000339.1:0-1980 GCA_049674245.1 Bradyrhizobium sp.
GTTCCAGTGGGTTGAATTCGCGCCCACATGCAGGACAGCGGTCGTGTGGCCGGCCTCGCTGACCGTAACCGTACCGCTTGATGTAGTCCCGGAATATGTGAGCGAGGCGCTGGTGTCGAAGCCCGCCAGATCCACCACATCGCCAGAAGTCAAACTCCCTCCGCTGTCGGAAATGCTCCCGTGGAAATTCGCAGGATCCTTGAGGACTAGCGTGCCGGAGCCGGTAAAGGCGACGTTGAGCGAGTCAGCATGATCGAACTGCAAGGTTGCGCCTGCGTCGATCTTGAACTTCCCTGCGCCGGAAATGGCGGTGCTTGCAATTTCCAGGATGCCCCCGGCGGCTTCAATCGTCCCGTTATCGGTGAAGGCTCCGGTAATCGTCGCGGTGGCGGCGATGTCTTTCAGAATTCCGCCGGAATCGAGCTGGAATTTCCCTGCCTGGATCGTCAGGTTACCCCCGAGGGTGAGGGCACCGCCTTCGACGATTTCGACCGTAGCCCCGCTGTCGTTCACGACCAGGGAGTGCGCAACGGAGGAAGCCTGGTCGACCGTGATCTTGTACGTGCCGCTGACGTCGACGAGTGCGTTATCGCTGGAAGTCGGAACGCCGGACGGACTCCACTGGCCCGGAGTTTGCCACTCATGGGCGTCGCCCTTCCATACCAGGTCTGGCGCGATAATGCCGAGGGAATCAGTCGTGCTCTCATTTTCGCCCGAGTCCACGTAATTGACGACCACCTGCAGCAGCTCACCGACGACGGTCGCACCGGGCGTGTAGCTGGAGTCGCTGCTGACGGTGGTCCAGTGCTGGCCGTTGTCACTGGAAAGCTGCCAGGCATAACTGACACCCCTCGACACGGCGCTGCCGCCGTCGGTCACCCCAGTGACGTGGATAGTCAAACCCTGCTCCGCAATCGTGCCGTCGAGCGTCGCAACCAGATCGTTCGGCATGCCGAGGCTGTAGGTGGCGCTCTCAGTGCCCGATGCCTCCGCGTAGGTCACGACTAGCTGCAGTAGCTTGCCTTCGTCGGATTCACCCGGCGTATAGCTGGAATTGGTGCCGACGGTGGTCCAGTGCTGGCCGTTGTCGCTGGAATGCTGCCAGGCGTAGCTGAGGCCCGTCGTAACGGCGATGCCTCCATCCGTCACCCCGGTGACGTGGATCGCGACACCCGGCTGCGCGGTCGTGGTGTCGAGCGTCGCGACCAGATCGCCCGTCGCGCTCTCCTGCACTGTGCCCGCCGAGGTCGTACCGCTCTCGGCGAAGCCGTGGGTGTCGGCGAACGACACGCTCACCGTCAGCGCCTTGCCCTCGTCAGTCTCGGTCGGAGTGTAGGTGTTGACACCAAGGCCCGACGCTACCGTCGTTCCGCCGGCCTTCCAGGTATAGATGATGCTGCCGGAGGCCGGAGCGTCGGATTCCGTCACCGTCGCCGTAACCAACCGGCCCTCGACCGCGTTGCCGCCGATCAGGCCGCTCAGCGAAATCGAGGCGTTCTCGGTCGGACTCTCCTGCACTGTGCCCGCCGAGGTCGTACCGCTCTCGGCAAAGCCGTGGGTGTCGGTGAACGACACGCTCACCGTCAGCGCCTTGCCCTCGTCAGTCTCGGTCGGAGTGTAGGTGTTGACACCAAGGCCCGACGCTACCGTCGTTCCGCCGGCCTTCCAGGTATAGATGATGCTGCCGGTTGCCGGCGCGTCGGTCTCGGTCACCGACGCCGTGATCTGCTGGCCCTCGACCGCGTTGCCGCTGATCAGGCCGCTTAGCGAAATCGAGGCGTTCTCGGTCGGGCTCTCCTGCACCGTGCCGGCCGAGGTCGAACCGTGCTCGGCAAAGCCATGGGTGTCGGTGAAGGTGACCGCGACGCTGATCGTCTTGCCTTCGTCGGCCTCGCTCGGTGTATAGGTGGCGCCGGCCGCATCCGTTCCGGTCTTCACCGCAACGCCGCCCACCGTCCAGGTATAGGTGATGCCGGTTGC
>JBATYU010000340.1:0-2043 GCA_049674245.1 Bradyrhizobium sp.
GCGCTCTGGGGAAGACGGACGGGCCGCGTGACGCCGCGCGCCCAAGGAGGCGTTTGTGGCGGTAAACCAGCGGCATTTGGGTCCCTCCCGGTGGCTTTTAAGGCCCGCTAGGCCGCCCAGTGCTGGCTGTCCGCGCGGTTTGCGACATTTGTTTCCTTGCCGGTAGCGACGGACTTGCGACGGCCTGCGATCTTTGACGCTTTGAGGCGCTTCAACGTCTTGAGGCGTTGCGTTTTTATTGCTTTGCCGCCTGCTTTGTCGCGCCGCCTCATTGCCTCCCCCGAAGCTCAGGACAGGTCAAACTAGCATACTGGAGAGGGGATCGCGCTATCGCCCGCCCGCTGGGTTAGCGCCTGGGTTCGATGTGGGTTCGGGGTTTCATGCCTACCTGCTATGATGCCTCCTACCCGATCTACGACGGTTTCATCGCCCCACTCTTTCTCAACTCGTGAACGGAGAATTCCTATATCTGTCGCTCGGCGCCCAGCAGCTTCACAAAAACCTTCACTTGCCTTCTTGCGCCGGCTCTTGCGGTGACGCCGCTAGCGAACTTCGGTAGCAGACCTCATCGCCGGCCTGCTCCACAGACTACTGCGCGACTTTCTCGCGGCGCGCCTCCAGTCGTGTTGCGGCCCGTACTACCTTAAGGCGTCGCACCCTAGATTTCGAGGCCGCGGGCGCGGTGACGGATGCGGCTGTCCTGGCTTCTTCTTCGCTGATGAGCTTGCTCGCGAGCCGTTCTATGAAAGTCCCCGTGGCCTCGGCATGGCCTTATTCACGACCTGAAGCGCCCCGGGATCGAAGCAGGGGTGCCGCGATCCGGCCCAAGGACCGCCGAAATCAGCGCCGACCCTTCGAAAATGGGCTTAAGGGCTAACAGGAGCGCTGGCAATGAAAGCGTTCGCCAGGTTGGCCGTCACGGCCGGACTGATTGTCGCGATCCCCGTCGCAAATGCCCAGACATGGTCGCCCCACGATGCCGGAAAGTCGTCGCACCACGCGGCGTCGCATTCCAACAGGCCCTATTTCGGAAGGCCGCTGCAGACCATGCTTCGGGACCTGCTGAGGCCGATCTCGCACGTCGTCAGGCACGGCGTCCCGTTGCCACCACCCAAGCCCACGGAAGTTGCCGCTGGGCCGTCCGAGCCCGCGGCTGTGTCCCAGGCAAAAACGGCTGACGCAAGCGGCCCTCCGAGCGAGAGCACCGGCGCCGTCGGCCAAGCAAAACCGCCAATGCCGCAGATTCTGCCGACCCAGGACATGCCTACCGTGCAAACGCTGGAGTAGCTCCGCAATTTGTCGAAAGGTACTCCGCTTACCCTCTCCTTGAGCGGCTTCGTGTACCGGCTCACCCCACCCGCGTGTCCGTCGGCGGATGGAAGCACGAGCGCCACAGCCTGACTCGTTGTGGTGCTCGAACTAGATCAGGTGCGACATGCAAGTCGGCGCCGGTGACCCGGCGGCGCCGGTGCCGGATGCACGGTGGAGCGGCTGGCAGCGGTGCTCCTAGCGGCGAGCGAAACGGTAATTTCCGGCATGGCCGTTATACCAAGGAAGTCGCTGCCACACGTCGCTGGATTCGAGAGGCTATCGAACTGCTCCGCAAGAACAGGTGAAAGAGACGGTCCCGTCGTACACCGGGCAGGAGGCATCATGGTTGGTAGGCGCGAAACCACGAAGGTTTTCAAGACCCACATCGAACCCGGGCGCTAACCCAGTGGGCGGGCTATAGAAGCAGGATGCGATTCACCAGCGATCAGCAAATGGAAATGTCGAAGCGCCTGCACGAGCGCGCGAAAAAGAATCCCGATCCGGAAAAGGCGAAGAAGCGGGCGGTGATGGCGAACACGTTCCGGCTACTGGCGAGACGGGCGGCGAAGCAGGCCGCGACATCAGGGTATGGCGGAGGCCGGCGACAAGCCAACAGATAACCCAGAACGAACCCAGCGGTAATCCAGATGGTCATTGGTTCTTCTTGAGCCTTCGCTTTCCCCAACGTGGACTTTTCCGGGCGGCTGAAATCGGCCTCGGGCGGCTTTGGGG
>JBATYU010000341.1:0-2712 GCA_049674245.1 Bradyrhizobium sp.
ATGCCGCAACCGGTCGGACCACGGCGAAAAGGAGGGGGGAGAGGAGGAAGGAGCGTCTATTGCCATCAGGCCGGCTTCTCCGTTCGCGTCCGCTTCGTCAGGCACCGGTGTCGCTGCGCTCTCTCACATAGGCAGCCTCAGGCCGAGGTCCGGGATCGAGCTTGAGCGCAGCCTGACGCAGGCGCTTCGATCTCGCCCCGAGAATAACCTCCCGAAACGTCAGCAAGATTACAGATATGACGAAAGGCGCAATATAATAGAGCAGGCGGAACAGCAACATGCCGGCCAGGAGGTCCTCGCGGTCCATCTGCCACAGGCCGACCAGCATGGCGGCATCGAACACGCCAAGCCCGCCGGGCGAATGGCTGGCGAAGCCCAATAAGGTCGCCGAGACAAAGATCACCGCGACCACGACAAAGCCCAGATTGGGCTCATCCGGCACCAGCACATACATCGCCAGCGCACAGAAGCTGAGATCGACGATCCCGATCGCGATCTGCAACAGCGTCAGCGGGCCGCCGGGCAACACCACGCTCCAGGGCCCGCGTCCGACCGCCCGCGGCTGCGACCAGACCCATACCACGTAGCCGACCAGCGCCAGGATGATGGCGACCGCGACCGCGCGGTTCAGCCAGGGCGGCAGCTGATCGATCGAGGAGGCGGCTTCCGGATGATAGGCAATCCCGAGCCCCAGCACCGCGGCGTTGCCGAGCCAGAACGTCAGTCCGGCCAGGAAGCAGATCTTGGCAACGTCGATCGCGTTCAGCCCCCAATTGGAATAGATGCGATAGCGCACCGCGCCACCGGTAAAGACGCTGGCGCCGACATTGTGGCCGATCGAATAGCTGGTGAAGGCGGCGAGCGCGTTGACGCGGTAGGGAATATCGCCGCGGCCGATCGCGCGCACCGCGAACAGGTCATAGAAGGTCAGGGTAAAATAACCCGCCGTGACGAACAGCGCAGCCAGCACGATCTGGCGGGTTTCGGTGCTCTTGATGGCCTCGATGACCTCATTGACGTCGATGCCGCGGAGCATGTGATAAAGCACATAGCAAGCAATCCCGATAACCGTGACGCTGATCGCAACTCCCAGCTTGTGCAGGATTTGCTTCTGGCGCAGCAACGAGATCGCCCTGCGTATTGCTTCCAGCATCTAGACCTCGAATACGATCCCGCGGACGACGGCGCAGGGTGGGCCTTGAGTACCTGCTGCGGGCCCGCGCTTGCTTCCGGCCCCAGTGGTAGCGCGTTTTTAACCGGAGTGGAATTCGCGAAGTGTGAATAAAAACGCGTTCCTTCAACATATTAGGGTAATACATTGGGACAATCGGCGACCGCGGAGCCCACCTTTTGCTGGTGCGTTCCCCCTGAGGCGAATCCCGGACGTCATTCTGCGCATGCGGTAATGAAGTTTTGATGATTTCGCCCGGTGAGGCCTCGCTGCTTTCTGCCGAAATGTCACGCGGCGGGAGTACCGCGCGCAAGCACCCAGTCGCGCAGGCATGATCCAAGCGCGCAACCTGCGAGGTAGCAGGCGAACATGGAGAGGCCGAGATCGAGCCAATAGCCGGGACGGCCGGGAACCACGCGGGTGAGCGCGGCCGCAACCAGAGCCAAGGCCAGCGCCGCCAGCCAGCGCGACAGCTGCTTCGATACGCCCTTTCCGCGATGAACCACGGCGATCCAGCCGGCGGCGAGACCGAGCAACAGCGAGCCCAACAGCCAGCCCCAATGAAATGTCAGGAGAAACGCCATCGCGATTACCTCACCAGAAATTCGATGCGGCGGTTTTGCGCCTTGCCTTCATCGGTATCATTGGCGGCGACGGGTTGCGTGCTGCCGTAACCCACCGCCGTGAAGCGGTCCGCCGGTAACCCTGCCCTGACCAGATAATCCGCCACCGCCTGCGCGCGTTTTTCCGACAGCATCTGGTTGGAGGCGTCATCGCCGTCGGCGTCGGTATGTCCAGCAATTTCGATATTGGCGGCCGGACAACGCAGCGCGGTTTCGATCAGTCCGTCGAGCAGGCCCGCCGAGTCGGCAAGAATGTCGGCACGCCCGGATTCAAACCGGATATTTCCCTTGGCCAGCAATTCAGAAAACAGTTGCTGGCAGACGGTGGCATCGACCGGTGCAGACGGAGGCTTGACCGAAATATCGGCCTTGAGTTGAAAGCCTTGCGGAAAATCCTTGGTCAGGCCGGCACGGATCTGGCTGGCCGCCGCATCATAGAGCGCATCGCCCGACAGCCTCACCTCCCGATCCGAAACAACCAGCGTGCCGGTCGACAGCCGCGACAATGCGCCAAGCGCGGGCACCACCGCGGCTGCGAACCCGCCGGGCGCGCCGACGCTCGCCTTGAGATTGTCGACCACCTTTTCCGAGTAGAATTTTCGCGCCGCTGCCGCGGCGATGGCCGCGTGAACGTTGTTGTCGGGCACATAGCCGGACAGCGTCAGCGTCACCGCGACCGGGTCCTTGTAGGCCTCGAAGATGTAAGGCGGCGCCCTGATCTCGTTGGCGGCGACCGAAAAGCCCTCCGGCAAATCCTTCAGCGCGGCCGCGATCGCTTCCCTGCCGCCAAGGTCGCGCGCCATGCCCGAGAGGCTGACCTTGTCATCCGAAATCGTGATCTTGCCGTCCTTCAACTTGCCGATCTGGTCGATCAGGAGCAGCGCCGCGTTATCGAAGCGCGCCGGCGCGCCACGTGCC
>JBATYU010000342.1:0-3193 GCA_049674245.1 Bradyrhizobium sp.
CAAATCGCTCGGCCTGCCGTCCTTGTTCCAATCGTGTTAGCGTAACTTCTCGAACCGCCGTGTACGGACCCGTACGCACGGTGGTGTGGGAGGGGCGGAGCTGCAAGGCTCCCCCCTATCCCGATCATTGACCCAGAACGGCCCTCCGACGAAATGTGGTTCGTTAAGGCGGAGAGCTAGGCCAAGGAATAAGACCCTCTGCCTCCAACGCACCATGCATCGCGGCGCGCGCGCTGATGCGTTTGCGCTGAGAGCAACACGGTCGTCCAGTTCGGCCGTTTGATACGCCTTCACGTAGTCGTCGATGAGCTTGGCGATTTCGGCCGCTTTGTTCGGGGACAAAGGCCGCCCCTTCCAGTTCCAGCGACTGCTCGATCTGTCTTTTCAACGCGTCCGCCATGCAATGGACGCGAGGAACACTATTTGATCGTCGCGTGCACAGTAATTACCGACGTGCCAGAAGCCGTCGGCCCCTGACCCGTTGCTTTGATGGCAAAAGTATCGCTTCCCTTATATCTAGCCTTCGGCTTGTATTCGTAAGTAGATATGTTGAGCTTTTTCAACTTGCCGTGTACCGGCTTTTGTGAAATGTCCGAGCTACTCACCGTGCCGCGCATCCTGATCGGAAATAGGCAACTTCCCCCGGACGCAACGCTAATGTCGCCGGTCGAATTCTCGCCCCAATCCGCTAGTTCTACTAATTTTGGACAGTCAGACGCGGCCAGCGCTAGAGACACGGACATTGAGCCTGTAGCTCCAAAGATAAGCGCCAAAGCAGCGATTTTAGACAACCGCATAGTAGAATTCATCGTTTTCGTGCAAAACTTACACTGACCAAAGGTTCCTTAGACGGCCGCGACTGGAGCTACATCTTTCGGTCGGACCGGCCGACGCCAAGCCCTCATGCCCGTAGCTCAGCGCGAATTGGGGAGCAGCGGTGCACCCAAACATTAGGCCCAAACTGCCGATCCCCGTCGATATTTGATCGAACGGAGTACTGATCAAAGCGCCGCTTCCTTGCTAGCGTTGGCGCAGATTTGGAGCGGCTTGCCTTTTCGATTGCTTCGCCCGCCCGACGTCAGCGAAGACGCGGTCGAATTTTCGCAGGCGAGAAAACAGGTCGGCGATCGACCCGTTGCCGTTGCGGTAGGCGAAAATTCCCCGCACTCGCAGGGATTTGGCGGCGCTCGCGGCGGGGCCGGGAGCCGCGCCGACATTGGCCGCCGGGACGCTCTCCGCATTGGGCTGGGTCATGGCGGCGCTCGACACGATCGCCTCACCAGGAACGCTTGGACTCTCGTGTTTCACAGGCGATGCGCTCTTGTTGGTCGTATCCGGCGACTCTTCCGGGCTGACGCGAGCGATCTCAGCCGATCCGCGCAGGGTGACGTCAACCTTGTTTGCCGCTGAAATGTGCATGAACACCAAATATCCCCCGACAGTCACGACCGAGACTCCGGCAAGCGCGATCACGCCCGCGATCACGCCAGAGGTGAGCTTGTGAATCCAGGCGGCGATCGCTTGCTCGGACGCCGACTTCTGTTCTAGGCGCGCAAGCTCCAGCAGATAGTCGTAAGCCGTCCGCTGCACAGCATCGCCAAGGATTTCGTTTGCGCGAAGGATCTTCCTGAACTTCAGTGCGGCATCGGGATCGCCGGGGTGGATATCGGGGTGGGCCCCTTTGACGGCTTTACGGAATGCGGTCCTGAGACCGTCAGCGTCATCGCTCGGAAGAGCCCCGAGCACATCGTAAAGCGTCTTCATCGTCGCTCTCGCTGCTGGATTTCCTCGTCTCAGCCCGAAATTGCCGCCGCGAATTTGCTCTGGAGCACTCGTACAAACTGAAGCCGTCTTGGACGATGTTGATCCAGTACGGCAGAAAAATGACTTGTCGGATGCGACTGAACCCATGCTGCAAGCCGCAATCGTGCGCGGGTTGTGGCGCAAGCAAGGCACGGTCGGGACGACACATTTGTGCCTTAGAACTTGTTGGCGATGCCGCGTCGGCTCGTCCGGTCTTATCCGCTCCGGGTGATCAGCCGCACCCGATCGCCGTCGCGCTCGACGTGCAACCGATAGCTATCATATTTGATTTCGTGAAGCCAATCCGGCGTGTGTGGGACGTTGTTTCCCCGCGTCGGAATGCAGAACGCGTACGCTTTAGGCATGAAAATTAGATAGGCACAGCAGCCGCAATTGCGAATCTGCTCGTCAATTGATGCCGTCTATTGCAGCGACGCTTTTGGACGCACGATCGAAAGCTCGCTGGCCAGGCAATCGGCCTTGTCGAACGCGATGTCAGCATCTTTGAGGATCATGCCGCCCTGATCTTTGAACTCTTCACCTATGACGAGATCAAAATAAAAGTAGGGCATACGAATCGCCTGCAATTTCATTGCATCACAAGTCTACCATCGAGCGATCGGTTCCCTGAGAGGAACGGGGCTTTGCTAGTTTCGACGGAGCAGGCTACAGCGACCTCCGAGCGCGTGCTGTGCGCCGTTATTCGCCACCTTGCTATCTTATTGTCCTGCGCAATTGATGCGGGCGAACGTCAAGCGCCCTTTAGCTCGCCTCTCAATCGAATGATTGTACGGCACGCCTCGTCAAATAGGTCTTGGACATCGACGGCCTCGCCGCGCTCGATGCGCTTCGAGATTGTGGTCATCGGAAACACCACAACAGTTGTGTCGTGATCGCGCAGCGCTGGGTCGCGACCATACTCATCCTCGACGGTCACCCAGGACAGGCCCATCTTCTGCGCGAGTGCATCACCGAACGTGATGCCAAGACTTTGCGATTTCCAGGTTTCGCTGGGCTCAATCCAATCCGAGCGTACGATTGTATCAAGAAGGCGGAGCTTCCCCTCGACGGTTTGGTAATAGTGACGAGCGTCCGCGTCATAGTGATTTCGAACCCACGTCCTCTGTCTTTCCACATGTGCGGCATCGTCATCCGATAACGCCTCGATCTTTTGTGCCATCTTTGCTTCTATCGGTTCGGGTCGGTGTCGCAGCCGCGCCAAGTCGGTCGGCGGATCGGCCGTGATAGCGCGCAGCTTCGTGCGACATCATAGCGGGATTGCGTCGCAATAGATCCTATGCAGGCGCGACGGACGGGAGGTTTGGTACCATCTCGGTTCCTACCTACCACCAATGCATAGGAGACACTGATGGAAGCCCAGACAGTAGAC
>JBATYU010000343.1:0-3908 GCA_049674245.1 Bradyrhizobium sp.
GCACCTCCGCGTCCATCGCATCCCGCCCCGCGTTTCGTGACGACGCGTACGCCCCTCTTGTCGAGGCGGGACGGCTGGCAGCAAGCCACTGATTTGGGGTGGCGGTCAAGACTTTTTTCTGAAAACCAGAAATAGCGTTGATCGGCAGGAGAATTTGGCTTTTAGGCGCATGCGATTTCGCGCATTTTGGGCGGATCGAGCGTCGCGATGTCCGGCAAAATCGAACTGATTTGCCTGCCCGGTCGGGCAAATCAGTCCGTAGTCTGGATGGGTCAAACCAACGGGTCGCACGAATGCGCGCCCGATGGTAAACTCCGTGAAACCATCACGCCTGCGCGGAAACGCTGCTGACTCGGTCCAGTGTCGCCGTTGTGACACGCAGCCGAGCACGTCGCACGGGGAAGTGCGCGCCCGATGCGGCGAACCGATCAGACCAGGAGGCCGCCACCGTCGATCACCAGAGTCTGGCCGGTCACGAAGGTCTGTCGCATGAGGTAGAGATAGCCCTCGGCAACCTCCTGCGCGTCGGCGACATGCCCCACAGGTAGGCGTCGAGCTTCGGAAGCATACAGCGACTCCCGCGCTTCATCCGGCATCTCACGCCAAAGCGGCGTCTTGACGACGCCTGGGGAGACGATGTTGACGCGTACCGGCGCCAGTTCTACTGCCAAGGCTCGTGTCAGCCCCTCCATCGCCCCGCAGATACTCGCCGCGACAGACCACCCCGGTCCTGGCCTTGCCCCCGCAACGCCGGATGTGAACACGATCGAGCCGCCCGTCCGGATCCGGCGGTGCCCCCATCGGGCCGCCATGAGCGCGCCCCAATAGCGCAGCTCGAAGAAGTGACGGGCGCTGGCGATGTCCCCTTCCGCCAGGGGCGAGAGCTTCAGCGACTCCCCGGCGGTGTAGACAAGATGGTCAAGAGGCCCGACAGCGTCAAAGAAAGCCTCGATGGCGGTGGCGTTCGACAGGTCGAGCACGTGTCCTTCCGCGCTGGCAGGAAGCATCGTGAGCGCTCGCTTGACCCGTGCGTCGTCGCTGGACGCGACCAGCACCCGGGCGCCATCCTTTGCCGCAGCTTCCGCGACCGCCAGGCCGATACCCGATGTTCCTCCAAGAACGATGATCCGTTTGTCCTTCAAAGTCATGGTAGCCTCCTTTTGCGAAAGGCTCATTTTCCATTGTGCCCGCCTTTGATACAAACGCATCCGAGTCCATACAAAGATGACTCGGAGTCACTATCAATGTTCGATGCGCGGTTGCTCTCCGGTGTCAGTGTGATGATAGCCGTGGTCGAAGCCGGCAGCTTCGTTCGGGCAGCCGACGCACTTGGCCTGACTCCGTCCGGCGTCAGCCGGGCCATCGCGCGGCTGGAGACGCGGATCGGCATAAGGCTATTCGATCGCAACCCACGCGCCGTAGTCCTCACTGAGGAGGGCCGGCGTTTCCATGCCCAGGTGGCACCGCTGCTGACCGGGATAGAAGAGGCGGCAGAAGAAGCGGCCGGTGCGAGTGCTACGGTTCGGGGCCGTCTCAAGCTCAACCTCGATCCGTGGTTCGCCCGCATCGTTCTGGCACCTCGCCTGCCTGAGCTGACAACCCGCTATCCCCAGCTCTCATTGGAGCTTCTGGTCAGCAATCATCGCGAGGATATGATGGCCGGCGGCGTTGACCTCGCGCTGCGCTTCGGGCCGCCCGACCCATCAGCGCTGATCGCGCGAAAGATTCTCGAAACGCGCATCATAACCTGTGCGTCTCCGAGCTATCTCGCGCGCCGGGGGACACCCAAAGTCCCGCAAGACATCGCAAATCACGAAGCGCTGCTGTTCCGAGACCCGCAATCCGGGCGGCCCTTCAGCTGGGAGTTTCATCGGCGGGAAAACGTCGTCGAGATTCCCGTCGACGGGCGTGTCGTGATGGACGATCCCTCGGCGGCGTTGGCAGCCTGCGAAGCCGGGCAGGGTTTATTTCAGAGCTTCGAACTCGGCCTGGCCCAGTGGCTCGCGAGCGGGAAGCTCGTGCAGGTCCTGCCCGAATGGTCGGACGAGCGTTTCCCCTTGTATGCCTATTATCCCTCGCGCCGGCAGGCGCCAGCCAAGCTACGCGCCTTCCTCGAATTCATTCACCTCATCGCCGCGAACACTTAAGTCTGACTTGCTCCCATTGGTAGCCGTTCATCGGCAATGATCGGATGGTCTCCCCTGGGCGGATCTCTGCGGGCGCATCAGTCCGCAGGATGGGTCGAATGCACGGGTCGCGCGAATGCGCGCCAATGATAAATTCCGTGAAATCCATCACGCCTGCTCGCGATCACCCTCCTGGCGGCTACTTCTTCGTCCGGTCGTCGCGTTCCTTCATCAGCCTTTCGAGCTCTTCATTCTGCTGATGGATGCGGTCGGCGATCCGTTCCTGGTTTTGTTCACCGGAAGCTGCGGCGGCCTGTTCGACCAGCTGCCTGATGTTGTCCTGAAGGATCGCAATCCGGTCGTTGAGTTCCGATAGTGACAACGAGCTTTCGTTGCTCATGATGCATCCCTCAGGAGGCGGCCGATCGTGGGACCCGTAGGGTGGGCAAAGCGAAAGCGTGCCCACCAGATTAATTCAATCGCGTTGTTGGTGGGCACGGCGCAAGCGCCTTTGCCCACCCTACGAATTTCGTTTCCTACTTCAAGGGCTCCAGCACCGAGACGTAATTGGCGACGGCCGCGCCACCCATGTTGAAGATGCCGGCAAGTCTTGCGCCTTTGACCTGCATGCCCTCGGGGGCCTGGCCGACCAGCTGCATCGCCGTCATCACGTGCATGGAGACTCCCGTCGCGCCGATCGGATGGCCTTTTGCCTTCAGCCCGCCGGACGGATTGACCGGCAGCTTGCCGTCCTTTTGCGTCCAGCCCTCCTTGATGGCGCGCGCGCCCTGCCCCCGCGGCGTCAGCCCCATCGCCTCATATTCGATCAACTCGGCGACGGTGAAGCAGTCGTGGGTTTCGACGAACGACAGATCGGAAAGTTTGACGCCCGCCTGCTCCAGCGCGCGCTGCCAGGCCACCGTGCAGCCCTCGAACTGCAAAATGTCGCGCTTGGACATCGGCAGGAAATCCTGCGCATGCGCGGTCGCCCTGATATTGACCGCCTTGCCCATCATCTTTGCGGTTTCCGAATCCGTCAGCACCAGCGCAGCGGCGCCATCCGACACCAGCGAGCAATCGGTGCGCTTCAAGGGACCGGCCACGAACGGGTTCTTCTCGCTTTCGGCGCGGCAGAACTCGTAGCCAAAATCCTTGCGCAGCTGCGCATAGGGGTTGGCGACGCCGTTCTTGTGGTTCTTGGCGGCGATCATGGCGAGCGCGTCGGACTGGTCGCCATATTTCTGGAAATAGGACTGCGCGATCTTGCCGAACACACCGGCGAAACCACCGGGCGTATCGCCATCTTCAGGCAGATAGGACGCCTTCAACAGGTACCGGCCGATCTCGGCCGGCGGCGTGCGTGTCATCTGCTCGACGCCGACCACGAGCACGATTCTCGCCTCGCCCGACGCGATCGCGCGAATGCCTTGATGCACCGCCGCAGATCCCGTCGCGCAGGCGTTCTCGACCCGGGTTGCCGGCTTGAAGCGCAGTTGCGGATCGGCCTGCAACACCAGCGAGGCGGTAAAATCCTGCGGCGAGAAGCCGGCGTTGAAATGCCCGAGCATGATCTCGTCGACATCGCCAGCTGCAATGCCGGCATCCGCCAGCGCCTCGTTCGCAACCTTGACCACGAGGCTCTCGACGGTTTCGTTATCGAACTTTCCAAAAGGCGTATGCGCCCATCCGACGATGCTGGCGGTCATGCTTACTCTCCTCAACAATTCCAGGGGGTAGGTTCAGTTAACGAACTTACCACCGAGCTCGTCCTCTATGTGAATA